>JANNCA010000003.1:0-1623 GCA_031386075.1 Oligoflexia bacterium | reverse complement strand
AATTTTAGAACGATCCGAGGGCATAAAGAAATTCCATTTTTCTTGACGGAGTTGAAAAAATTCAACTTGCCAAATCAACTTAAAGTAGCTTAAACAATGGCCTGCCCTTCTTTGAATCCTACCGAAAATTTGGACATCCTCGTTAACTTTGAGAATCGATTACGGATTGGGATTCACCTTTTCAGACCTTGTCTTTTGTTTAATTGAAACTCGCTGTTGAGTGGTCCTTGTTTCATCACGCAGCTTGAGCATTTGTGTCAATAGATTTTTCATGGGTACACAATGTTTGTAGCCTCACGACGAGTGCCAATAGGGATCAGAAGCCTCGGATCCGCCGCATTCGCTTCTCATTCTGTAAACACGCGGTGGCAAGCCAACGTTTCACACATCGCATGTTCTCTTCAAGTAACGAGTTCAGGCTCTCGATGGGATTGGTTGTTGAGAAAAACCGACGGAGTTCAGCTGAAAGTCCGAGACGGTGAAGAGCCAGGAGGTCATCCTTGGACTCTAAAAAGCTGATGAGAGCAGAAGCATTGGACTTCGCCAAGACCCGCTCCAGTGCAGCGACACACTCCATAGCCTGAGTCATATCCGGTGCTTCTCGGATCGCCCAGAACAGACCCGAGGCTTCCTCGCTTTGCTTGGGCGTAAGTAGTCGCTGCCGCGAAATCAACCGGCTATTTTTACCCTTTCCTGCGTTAGATTCCGCTCAAGTTGCGACAAATTAAACCCCATAATTGAAGTAAATCCACTTCCATGAGTGTTTTTATCGACTTTCATTTTACTTTTTCCTAATCCAAATTTCTTGGCATGTCCGATCAGTGGCTCAATTCCGGATCTTCTGTTTCGTAGCTCTTCCTGATCCTCGTCACCTTGCGCTACTGGACCCGGCTTTTGAATTCCGACTTGCTTTACCCCATGTTTTTTGGCCGATATCATATTTTTTACCGAATAATACCCCCGATCTGTTGCCAAAGAGTCGATGGAGTCTGGACCAAATAGCTCTTCGTGCTTTTCAAGCATAGGTTTGATTACTTTTTTGTCTGAGAGGTTAATACCAGAACATAGTGCAACTAGAAAATTGCCCCCAATGCGACCAAGCTGAAATACCCTGCCAAATTCATGTTTTTTTGAAGTTTTTCCTTTTGAAATACAAGCGACCTCCTTTGCATGGAGTGACAGTGCTTTTCTTTTTCGAGCCTTATGAAATTTAACGTAGTAGCCGGCATCCTTGATGTACTGGCGTCCACAGGTTGCAATAGTGAGAAGAGTATTTTTGAGACTCCATTTCAATCGAAGCGACCCATTGAGCACCCTGTTCTCGACATAATCGATTACGGGTAGAATCTCCGACTTTACTGCGTTATAATATTTCAGTAGCCGATGGTTGGCCTCTTCTGCGGAGCATTTACCTCGGAAAAAGTAGTTCTTCGATAGGCCGCCAATTTTTTTCATGTTGACAGTCACTCCTGCATTAAGAGCTGTAGCTACTTTTGAGCATTTTTTTGCCAATTTCAGCAGCATATTTGCATCTGTTGGGTATGCGATATTAGCTTCCTGAACTGTTGAGTCCACGTCTAGGATGGACAGGTCGGCAAAATTCTTATCAACTGCTATTTTAAT
>JANNCA010000395.1:0-6932 GCA_031386075.1 Oligoflexia bacterium | reverse complement strand
CCCAAGAATGAGAGTAAGAGGCACTCACTGACCCTCATTCTTGGGGGCGTTCCGATCCGGAGAGTTGTAAAAATAAAATTAATTCTCAAGTTCATTCGACAGAATTGAGTACGACTGAAAATCGTTCCGACTCGATGGAGTTTTCTGAAAACGTAGCTTTTGAGCGCGGGATGAGATCCGAACACACCCCTTTGAGGAGCGCTCCGGTAGGAGCTTTTGTTGTCGTCCAAGTGGAACCTCAAACGGGCAAAATCATGCATGTCAGGTCAGTGCATTCACATACTGCATTTACTGCAACCGAAGGTTCAGATCTTTATTTTGTGGTGAATGACTGTAAAAGTGAGAAGCCACACCAAGGCCAGTTGACGCTCCAAGTGGCTCAGAAAAGAAGCTCGGTGAGTGAAACTCAGGTTGGGTTACTGATGGAAATTCTAGCGGATATGAGTTCTCAAATGGAGATTCATTTGCGTCATTATTTGAATGAAGCTGAAATTTCAGGAGCTGAAACGGTTGCTGTCCAGAACCAATTGGAAACATTAGTTCAGGAAAAATTGACCTTATCGGAAGGGGGTCTTGTTCTGCTGAATGATCTTCCTTTGATGGGTGAGTGGATTCACAATTGGATTCATTCGGAAGTGACCCAGCTGGAGCGACGAATTCGGATTCGACAGGCCGAAAGAAAGATTCACCTCCTCTTTCTCAAGCATCGTGACCTAGTCAATCAGAGATTCAACCACGCCCAAAGTCAGTTTATGAATGCACTGATTACAGACTGGAATTATATGAATCTAGATTATCAGTCTCTTTCGGTAGGGATTGAGAGAGTGGTCAACTATTTGAATTATCGGGTGCTCCCCATTTATCATACGGTCAATCCTTTAGTGCTGCAGCGTTCCTCACAAGAATTACGGGAATTTGTCAGAGGGATGACTCTTGATACTGATCCTTCGACCCTGGCTCAGGCACTCCTGAGTTTTATGGATCACCTCAACTTTGAAGTCATGATGAATCTGACTCCTAAAACTCATAGTGGGCAATTAGTGGTCAGTATTCCTAAGCCCACTCGCTATAAGCAGGTCAACCAGAACGGATCCGTAAAATATCAGGCTGAATCCATATGGTCGACTGTTTCTCATCTGGAGGCGGAGAGATTTTGGGCGGATATAGAGCAAAATTTGCCACAGGTCCAAATGACAATCCATTCCAATGACCTTTATCATCCTGAAGTATTCTCAGGAACCCTCCAGTGCACTGAACGGGCGCCATTTGTAAAGGGTATGAGTATTTTCTTCGTAGTCGATGATGAAGAGGGAATTGGAAGTTTGAATTACCTTCATCCTAGGCTACCGATACTCTTGCCTGAGTTCGTTCAGATTCCTAATTCTGGAGGATTAGAGCACTACAGAGTACCAGAATCTTATAGAAGTGACATCGTTCCGATTCGATTTTCGACCGCCTCTCGGGCTTTTGAAACAGTCGTTGAAACTCGAACTTTGTCGATTGGAGCCGCAAAGGGAATCTCACCGGTAGGTACCTTTACTTTATCTGGAATGAATCGCATTTATGGATTTTTGCCTGCTTCTACACTTCTGAATCAGGTATTGGAAGTACTTGTTGTCTTTGACTATGAGTCTTTGTCGAGTCCTCAGGGTATGCCGTGGATACCTCATTGCTCAGGACATCATTAGAATGAGAAGTAGTAGAGATCCTATGAAATTAGATTTTGGGACTTATGTCGTATTTTTGTCGGGGCTAATGGGTTTTCTTTTTGGTGGACCAGTTTCATGGTCTCATGACGCCCCCCTCTTCAATCAGCAGTTTATTGCTCCTACTCTCGAACCTTCAAAGCGAGGTTCACTGGCAGGTGAGCTTTCATCGTTCGCTCACGATGGTGTTGATCAAGCGAGAGGAAGTTTCTCCTATTCGCTGCCCTTTTCTTTTCCGGAGGATCGGGGGAGACTCATTTATCCGATTACCCCTACTTATTCGATGACCCAAGGAATTTCTGAGTGGGGAATCGGTTTCTCTCAATCCTTGTCTATTACTCGACATAAAAGGCAAGGATTTGTTCAATATAACGAGCATGAATTTGTCAGCCCGTGGGGTCCGTTGCTTCAGGGTGAAGACGGGTTTTATTACCCGGAGGGGTTGCAGATCCCCGTTCGACTCAAGTATGGGGAAACTGAGGATCGTTGGACTGCCTCTATGCCCAATGGTGACCAGCTTTATTTTGGATCTGCCGTGGCTAAAATTTCAAATGCCAGAGGAACCTATTCCTGGTACCTCACTCGAGGAGAGTCAGTCACGAAGGAACGAACCGTATTCGAGTATCAAAACCGACTCACTCCTGGGGAACGTCCCATTTTGGAGCGTATTCAGTATGGAGGTCGAGGAGGTGAGTTTCAGTATCAAATCGACTTTAAGATCGATCCTCTGGCAATTCCTTTTTTTGATTATCGATCTGGCGAGAAAGTCTCGCTCACAGGCCGAGTTGCAAAGGTGGATGTCAGTGTTTTGCAGAGTGGAGGAGCGATTCCTAGATATTCCTATCAATTGGCTTACGAGGGAGATGATTCTGGGGTTGGTTTTCGACTCATTTCTACTCAAAAGACTTTTTCAGTAGGAGAGTCTGCCAGCGAAAAGGAGCCATACACTACTTTGGAGTATAATCTTTCAAGCGATTTTTTAGCAAAGAATCGCTGGAGACCTGTCGATAGCTATGCTCCTGTTTTGCAGCAGTTCATTAATGCGTTTGTTCAAGGTGCCTATACTACGTCGAGCGAAAATGAAAATGGAGTGATCGACGTCGAAATGTCGAATGAGTACGATTATAGTCGGGTTCGTATGCAAGAGGGCCAATTTGAGGTTTCCCATCTTGCCCCTTACGATGAGTTCACCGTGAATCGGTTTTGCAGACGAAAGCAGGTTAACATCGGTTTTCTTCGCCGCCTGCATTCCAGGATGAGGGGTAAAGGAAGTCCATCGGAAATTGTCGCTATAGAACAGGTCGGAATGACACGATTTACACCAGCAAAAACGCGTCTTCATATTTGCGACATTGAAGGGCATCTCACGCAGACGGTTACGTTCGACTCACTCTTTAGATTCGGTGAGTTTACAAAATTGGTCGATTTTTCTCAAAACGGTAAACCCGATATTGTTGATATTTTGAATGGCAGCAATGTTCAAAGCGGCCATGTCTTTGAAGTGAGGCTCAAGATTTATAAGAACACTTCGACAGAGGGTAACATTTCCTTCGCTGAACCTAAGAAAGTGATTCTCGAAGGTTCTTTCGATCGAAAAGATTCCTATGCTCTTTTTCAGGATATTAATGGAGATGGAATTTTAGATTTCATCATCGTTCGAAGCGGAGGGATTTCCGTTTGGTTTGGGAAAGGAAATGATGAGTTTGAGACTAAAAGTAAATTTTATCCCTTTAATGCTTTCGACGGCCTGCCCACAACCGAACTGAATAAAACACGGGTTCAATTTGAAAATTTAAAGGGAGACGGAATTCCTGTTGCTATTGTTCAGCGAGGGCAAACGACTTCCATCTATGAGAATCAGGGTGATTTCTTTATACGGAAGCGCGACAACCCTCTGACCCTTTCATCGATGCCTCCGTATCCTATTGTTCCTTATGTTTTGGATTTTTTGGGAACTGGCGCGATCCAAATGGTGACAAGAGATCTAGTAAGCCGTCAGGTTTTCGTTTTTGAAGTCTCTGAGCCCGGGACTGGTCTTCTCAAAAAGGTAGATGATGGCAAAGGAAATCAGGCTGAGTTTTTCTATAAACGAACGGATCCGAGTCCGTGGATTGGATATCGATTTCCCGTATTGGACAAAGTTCGGATTGCAATCTCGGGTGAAGGAACTCGCGAGGAGTTATTTCATTTCTCTCGTCCGATCCTTCATTCTCACGATCTGGGTTTTTTAGGATTCTCAGAGGTGACCAAAACAACAGCATTAGGTGAGTCATTTCTATCTTTCCAAATGGGAGATCAACAGCCGGCAGTTCTGATAAAAAAAGAAGAACATGACACACGCTATCCGGATTTATGGCGATATGTGGTGAATACATATGAAGTGGCACATGACTTTGGAGTTCAATGGCAGCGCCTTCGTGCTACTGACGAGGGGTTGAGGCAGGGTCAGCAAGTGGGAGATACTCAGGTAGTCGAACGGAAGGAAGTCCAGTCTTTTGAAAGGGGAGTGTGTCCTACGTTTATGACGACCACGGCGCCCACTGGGACGACTCAATACCAGATGAATTACCTCCATTCAGGAGCGTTTTCAGAATCACTTCATTGCACGCTCAGTGGATTCTCTGCGGTGGGGGCCCACCCTCCCGATCTGATGAATTTTAGTGAAGGCATGGAGATCCGTAGAAATGCGGTTGGATTACCCTCAGAAATTTTTCGATTGGGGAACGCTGGTTTTTCTGGGTCTAAACTCCTGCAAACGATTAAATACAGTCCACAATATCAGGTTCACTCAATTGCTACGCCCGGTAAGGGAACCCAGCTATTTAATTATGATCCTCATACGACTCTTTTGTCTGAAGTGATTCAGCCGGACGGCGTGAAAGTCAGTGTAACTCGCGATACTGTCATAGATTCCATTCGAGAACTCACGGAAAATAGGGGAGAGAATCGTCTTTGGACTCAACATGCTGATTATGATGGCCTCGAGCGTCTCAAGCACTCTTGGGCACAGATGACCTCGGAGGCTCGAAGTCAGAGTGAGCTCCAACTCAATTACAGCTATGCCACTCATCTCAGTCCTGGCTGGATCGAGGTTCAGAAAAAAATGGGGGATTCGAAAACCCCAAGCCTCCATCGAGAGCTGGAGCTGCATTCTGGAGGAGGATTTCATCTCGGAACACTCATCGATCGCGGAGATCAATCGGTGTTAACTCAGATCCAAAGCAAGGACAGAGGCCAACGGGTGACTCAGTCTTATGCACCTCAATCCGCTCCATATGCGGCTTTTCGAAATCATTCGAGTTATTCTCAAATTTATGATGGAGGCATCCTGCTCAAACAGGAGAATGCAACCAGCTTGAATCTAAATTTTTCAAATCACCAAATCCACCAGCAAGGCGTGAGCGGGGATCGCGAATTCTCTTATAAAGTAGATCGGGGTAAACTCATTGAAACCCAGCTTGAAAACAAGTCGATTCTTTGGACCCAAGCTCACGATGTTCAGGGTGAGCTGCAAAGTTACCAAATGCCGGGAACACTGGGAGGGGCAAAGAGCCAAGAATATCAGTTTGCACGTGACACTTTGGGTCGAATTCGTCACGTGGATCTTCCGTCAGGAGAGCGGGCTTCGGTTCGATTCAACGAGTGGGGGGAACGAACAGAGATTTCTCGGACGGGTCTAGGGAGTATTCTTCATACCTATTCGCCACTATCGGATCTGATGGATAAGACGGAGTATGTGGATGCGAGGGGTCAGATAGTTCGTTCTACTCATTGGGCTTACGATGACTTTGGAAGAAAAACTTCTGTTACATTTAGACCTGGAGTTTTGGGCGGAAGCTCAAGTCCGGCAGCCCAGTCTGATGAAGTTCATCAGTTTGCCTACGATGGCCATCTCCCGAATGGAACTTTTATTCCTGGCCAACAAGGGAGACTCTCCGGTGTTACCGGGAGGGATCATGCCAAGACTCCGTTGCCAACTTACGAAAAATTCTGGAATTATCGCGAAGATGGTGCCGTTCTCAAAGAAACGATCAGTGTACCGAAGTTTGCCACTCTTCAGACCGATTACGAATATCGTCTGGATGGCAGTCTCAAGTCCAAAACCCTAGAGCGTAAAAACGACTCAAAGTTAAACGGTTCGGACGCAATGAAGGTGAAGTTCACTTATGAACTGGATTCGGTCGGCAGGGAATCCAAGGTGTATTTGGATGATCATTTACTTTATCAGTTGACCTATAATCACCTATCTCAACTCAGCCAGGTCGAAGGTCCAGGTGGTTTTAATGCATCGCCAACAGATTCACCCGCTTTTAAAATTCAGTTTCAGTATGATCCAGAGACCCAACTCGAAAGGGGCTTCCAGCAGACGATTGGGTCTGCCATACATTATGAAACTCATTGGAATAAGAACTCTCGGGGCCTGATTCAAGACGAAACTTATGTCCTGAACCACCAATCCAAGCAACAATCTTTCAAGTACAACGACGCTACTTTTCTGACTGAGGTGACGAGTGAGCAAAATAAAACTGAGTTTCAGTATGACTTGTTTCAGATGCTTAGGTCACTAGAAGAGGGATCGCAGGTGACTTCTTTTCAGGCAACTTCTCCTCATACCTGGAAGCTCGGCTCTCATGCTTATCACCTCGATGGCTTAGGGAGGGTCGCACAAATCGAAGGACCGTCGAATCGATCTCGATTTAGCTATGGCCCCCAAGGGCGTGTGAGTCAGGTGATTGAATTTCCGGCTCTTCCCGTTACTTTTTCTTATGACGACCAGGGTCAAAGAATTTTGAAGAAGAAGGGCGATTCAATTGTACAGATGGTTGCAGGCGATCTCGTCCTCACTCCAGAAGCTACTTTGATTCCTCTTGTTGTTCAGGGTAAAATGATTGCCTACTTGGAGAACAAAACTTTGAAACATCTCAGTACCGACTTTCGTCAATCGGTTCTTTCTGATAACGGGTCACCTCTGTCCATACCGGAGCCCTACGGTGATCGAAAAACAAGAGCAACCGGCGAATTAAGGACCGAACTTCTTGACTATGCTCTGACAGGCTACGACCCTGATCTAAAAGCTTATCGAATGAACCAGAGAGATTACGACCCAGTAGCTAAACGATTTTTGAGTCCCGATCCACTGTTCCTGGAGCACCCAGAAAAGTGCGTGGATAGCCCAGTCGAGTGCAATCTCTATGGTTATGCTAGGAATAATCCAGTGAACTTTGT
>JANNCA010000387.1:0-5093 GCA_031386075.1 Oligoflexia bacterium | reverse complement strand
AAAAATCACGGCCCCACCGTAGGGACCTCTTTGAGAATCTTCTAATTGAGAGATCATCTCCAGTGCTCGAACCTTAGGGGCTCCCGAAAGTGTCCCTGCGGGAAAACAAGCAGCCAGTGCGTCCCACGCAGTTTTACCTTTCACTAAAATACCCTCGATATGAGAGACCAAATGCATCACGTTAGAAAACTTCTGAACCTCCATGAAGCGCCTCACCTTCACGGAGTGTGGCTTTGAAATTTTACCTAAATCATTTCTCCCCAAATCAACCAGCATCAAATGCTCTGCCCTCTCCTTAGGACTTTCCAAGAGCTCTGACTCCAGGCTCAAATCTTCCAGGATATCGGCTCCACGCCGCCGAGTCCCTGCAATCGGGCAGGTTTGCGCTTGACCTGAATCCACCCGAACGAGCATTTCAGGAGAGGCGCCCAGGAGAACTTCATCTTCGAATTCAAGATAAAAAAGATAAGGCGCTGGGCTCGTCCGTCTCAAATTTCGATAGATATGAAAACCATCGCCAATTTTCTCTAGTCTTAACGGAAAATTTAAATTCTCAGACAGTACGCACTGAAACAGATCCCCGTTTCGAATAGATTTTTTGATCCGAAGAACTGATTTTTTGAATCTAGATTTATTAAAATCCAAGTCTTGAATATTTGAATTTTTAGCACCGACATTTTCCGTTTCGGTCGTTTCTGAAATATTTGAGTTCTCTCCTAAGACCGGCTCACTTAGAACAATCTGAAGTCGTTTCAAAAGTTTAACTGCCCGCTCATAACCTGCTTCTAAGGTTTCTTCATCGAGCAGTATAGATTCAGAAATGAGGAGAACTTGCCTCAAATGATCGAAAACCACCAAAGTCCTAAAAAACATTAAATGAGCATCGAAGGGTGAAATTCGTTTCTTTGAAACCTGTAATTTCTCTAAATACTGGTAACATTCAGCTCCCAAATAACCCACTGCACCTCCTAAAAATGGAGGCAAATTCTCATTGCACTGTCTTTGATATTTTTTTAAAAATATCCCAATTTGATCGAATGGATTCCCATCAATCGACTGAACCTCTCCTCGAGGGTTTCGATGAAAAAGTATCTTATTTTCAATGTAAAGAGTACAAAACGGATTTATTCCTAAATAGGAATATCTTCCTAGGCTCTGACGACCCTCCAACATCTCGTTCTTTTCAAAAAGAAAAGATCCTGTATTCAAGTGAAATAAGGTAGACCGATGCTTTGCCAACCTCATGAAAGCCGAGACTGGAGTAATTAAGTCGGCGTTCAATTCTATTATAACTGGAATGACATTTCCTGAAGTTTTGCCTTTTTTTAAATCATTCAACTGTGAAATCATGAGGCCCCATCCTAAAAGACTTTCAAAGAAACCTTTTCGCCACCAGGGGATCCAAATTTTAAGAAATATGAAAAGAAGTTTCTTTGAACTCATGTCATAGAACTGTAATCCCAAACGTTGAGTACTTACCGTCCTGAATGACTGAGTCTATTTTTTTAGTAAATTGATTATATGAAAAATATTTTTAAAATTGAGTCAATTAACTAGGAGCTTCGCCAATATTGGGCCAAGCCGCAATCGAAGCACTTAATCATTCGGATACTCATAGAAAAGAGATTCATTATCAAAACAATAGAGAAGTTCAAAATAGTTGTCAATGGACTGTCGGTCAATTCTATCGAGGCCAAGCGACTTAGAAAAAGGCTTCTTCTTCAATTTATTTAACTTTTTATTAACTTTTATGAAGTTGCAAATAGTGTCAAATGGTGCTAATTTTCGTCCTCAATTTCCAACTATCATTGGAGCTTAGTAAGTGATTTTAGTTTTATTTGCAGTGACAACTCCCACCACCGAACTCTCGTTACAGTGGAGACTTCTATGGCCTTCCAGCCAACAAAAAATAAAAAAATCACTCGAAATCGAGTCTGGCCTCCAAAAATTTACTCTTTAAGAGAGATACAACTAGGGAATTTTATGAGAAAAAATATTAAATTTTATTCGTTTTTTATGATCTTACTCACTGCTCACCAGGCTCACCAGGCTCATCAGGCCTTCCCTATTGAGACTGCCCCAACTACTCCACCTAGGCGATCAAGCGAAGCTGAAGTCCAATCAATTTATGAAAATTTTTATGCAGTAGATTACATAGGATTAAATGAAATGACTTTTGATTCCGAAAAAGACCTGCTCTATGGACTGAAAGAAGCAAGAAAACCCACAATCGCCAACTTAAATGGCAAATCAAAAATCCGTGGCCTCACAGCAGATTATTTTAATAATATCTTGATAGAATATTTAGAGGAAACCAACGGTAAAAATCCTTATAAATCATCTAAGGATGTTTCGACTTACTGGGATGATTTCGAAATAGAAGCTCTCGCCAATGAAACAATTAAAAAAAATAAAATGAATGAGTGCGAAAAAGAAAAATTCAAAGCTTATGCTCAGTTCTTCCGAGAAAAAGTCCTTCTCCCTAAATTCGATTCACCTCATCCTTCTTATATAAATCCATTTGATGAAAATGAACAAATCTCAGCAGGATGCCTGGGAGCTATCGAACACATTAGCATAAGAGGCGGCAAGATCCACTTCATCTTAGATGGACTCAAGATGGAGGAATCGCTGAAGGTCAAAGAGGGTTACGATGCCCCATTTACACCCAGGGAACTCAAGCAAGTCTTCAAACTCTGGATAACGTCCCCCAAAATTTTAGACAGCGTCAAATTTTACAAAAACCGCTGCCGCCTTGATTTCCCCCCATGGCTAGAAATCGATTCGAAAAAAAGGACGCAATGTCTGCGAGAAGATTGGAAAACTTATGCCGGTATAGCAAACAAAGTTGCTCTATCAGTGGAAGTTTGCTCACAACCAAAAAGAAAATTTGAAGAAATTTCTTTTGATGAGGCGGATCCGTCAAAAAACCGTTATGCACCTTGTGACTATGACTGCTTTGTAGACTCTTATTCATTAAAATTCTGACACTTTTGAATCACCACGATATAATCAATTCAATTTCATGGAAAAAAATGTCTGGCTATTGCATGGATTTTTCCTGGTACTCACTGTCTTCAGTTTTCGCCATGTATTGATTTTAGGAGATCATCTGTGGACAGGTGAAGGAACCCGCCTCTCTTGGAGCATGAGACTCAATGGCAAATACTGCCACATTGAAGTCAAAGTAAAACCTGAAGACCCTTGGCTTCTTCCAGATGTCCGGGGCTTAACTCCCATTCAACGGGATAACCTTTCTGACCCTTATCTATTTCTCCAGTATGCCAAAAAAGTTTACTGCCCCCAAAGTCATTCGCTCTACGGCTCAATGGATTGCCGGGCAGTATCTCACATCCGAAGTCCTCTCATCCGAACCGACGTCGATCTGTGCACTGCCACCTATAAAATCCTGAGCCACAATGAGTGGATCCTCCCATTACCTGGCCCTATCGATCCTCATTACTTAGACTGGCTCAAGGTAAAATGAAAAAAACTAAAAGAAATACTTATGTCGACTGGTGGAAAAAACCTATCTCCAGCGGTTCACTCTCCGTTTTTAGAATACTCTTCGGAATTTTCATCTGGATGGATGCCATCGCATTCTACGTGGAGGTGCGGCACTACTTTAGATCCCAGATTGTTTACTTTAAGTACCCTGGCTTTGCTTGGTGGCCTAGCTTTGACTTGCAAACCAACCGACTCATCTTAGTATCCCTTGGGCTGATGGGAATATGGATTGCTTTAGGTTGGTGGGTCAGGACATCTGCCTTTTTGGCAATGATCCTTTTATTTCACCTCCTTTTCCAAGATGCGAGCTTTTACTTGAACCATCTCGCCCTGAATTTATTGATCTGTTTTCTATTTATTTTCATTCCTACCAACCGCTCGTATAAACTCACCTTTCAGAAAGATTCAAAACGCCGAATCCATCAACCCATTCACCGCTACCATCTGCACAGTATTCAGGGTATTTTTTTTATCTCTTACTTTTACAGCGGAATCGAAAAAATCAGACCCGACTGGCTCAATGGTGACATCGTAGCCATGAATATGGCCGGCCGCTCGGAAGAAAGTCAACTCGCCTCATGGATCATCCGATCTCATCCAGCCATCTGCGTGGGCGGAGCCTGGGCGGTTTTGACCCTCGAACTCCTAGCTCCCTTTGGAATCCTGTGGAGTAAAAGTAGAATACCTACTCTCATGCTTCTTTTTTTGTTCCACGGATTCAATGACCTCACTCTGAATATTGGATTATTTTCTTACCTAATGATTTTTGCAATGGTCCTGTACTTTGAACCTGATTGGCCTGAAAAATTAGAAATAAAATTCCTAAAGTGGTATTTGAGATCTAGAATGGATCATTCGATAAAGCCCAAAACACCTCCGCAGAAACAAATTCCACTGAAAGAAGGCCTAGACTTTTATCTAGACGAGCAAGGTAACCTCGTTTTTACGGAAAGTTATCATCTAAAAAGAGGACATTGCTGTAAAAATAGCTGCCGACACTGTCCCTTTAATAGTTAGTTCATGATGCTCTGAATATGCTGCAGTGCCGCGATGCAGGAAGGCTCTCCGGGACTTAAAATCAGCGCTTGTTCTAACTCTTTAACAGCATGAATAAGCATTCCCTTAGAGGCATAGAGTCGCCCTAAATTCAAATAAGGTAAATGACCCTGATCCTCGACTTCATGACGCTTTTGATCTTCTTCCCAAAGTGAAAGGACCCGCTTCTTAATGCCTTCATTTTCCATAGTGTTCCCCTATCAGATAAAGTAAAAAATGGATCAAATAGCAGCCTTCTCACCCTAACAGTATTCACCTAGAGGAGCAAGGACTGCAACCACACCATAGTCTCTGAGTTAGGTACTATCGACTCCGAGTACAGGGATGTTAAGTCGCACTCTAACTATTAAGGAAAAGTTTTCGGGCCCGGGAACCCCATCTTAAACGCCGAAAAGCATTTTCTTGATAGCTTTGTCACAAAAGGGAGTCTTGAGATCTAGAGTACACAGCACAGACCTGACAACTACCCCCGTATCGCCCCAACAAGGTAAACTTTAACTTCTTAAAATCGGAGGCCAAAAATAACTGGA
>JANNCA010000231.1:0-5829 GCA_031386075.1 Oligoflexia bacterium | reverse complement strand
GTTTTTCTGTCATTTTTTCAAGGTGAAGATAGGGATTTTCTCGTTTCAATTTTTTGAGTGAAGTCATTCCAGCGGCCATAGCCACCGGGTTCGCACTCAAGGTCCCTGCTTGATAAACTGGACCCACCGGTGCTACCCAATTCATCAAATCAGCTCGTCCGCCGTAGGCTCCTACAGGGAATCCTCCCCCAATAATTTTTCCATACGTGACTAGATCCGGTCTAATTCCCGTTCTTTCGGCCATTCCTCCAAAAGCGACCCGAAACCCGGTAATCACTTCATCAAAAATAACTAAGCTTCCAGCGCTGTGTGCTATTTCAACTAGCCGATGCAAAAAATCATCCTTCTGTAGGAGCAATCCATTATTTGCAGGAATCGGTTCAACGATTACGGCGGCGATTTCATGCCCGTAAGTATGGAACGCCTGCGCCAATTTCTCACTATCATTTAATGGGCACACAAGAGTCTCAGAGGCCACAGATAAAGAAACGCCTGCGCTATCGGGTGTAGACATTTCCGCCAGCCCTGAGCCAGCTCGCACCAGCATCGAATCCACATGGCCATGATAGCAACCATCAAATTTCAATATTTTACTCCGCCCCGTCGCTGCTCGTGCGACACGTAATGCTGCCATCACTGCTTCGGTTCCAGAATTGACAAATCGTATTTTTTCTACCCATGGAATTTCCTGGGTGATATACTCAGCCAATTCAAGTGAATAGGGCTCTGCGGTTCCATAAGACCACCCTCGCTTAAGAGCACTCTGAACCGATTCCATAATCTCAGGATCTTGGTGTCCAAAAATCAATGGGCCCCATGACATGCAATAATCTGAATAATGATTCCCATCTACATCTCTCACGACACTCCCTGTTGCCGACTCGATGAATCGAGGAGTTCCACCAACTCCTCGAAAGGCTCGCACAGGAGAATGGACCCCACCGGGAACGACTGATTGAGACCGTTCAAAAAGTTCTTTCGATTTTTTAATATTCATAGATTTTTCTCCAAATAGCTGCGGGCAAAACGAGCTCCATAACTAATAATGATGGATGCCCCGGCACGCACAAAACCAGTCCAGGCCTCAACGTGAGCAGCAGGTCCATTCATGAGCCCCTGCTGAGACATTAACTCGATGGCCGCATATTCTCCACTGACTTGATAGACTGCCCAAGGTTTCTTAATTTTTTCTGAAAGTTGAAAAAGGACATCCAGATAAGGCATGCCTGGCTTAACCATTAAAATATCAGCTCCTTCTTCAGAATCTCGAAGGGAGCTGAGCCATGCATCCCTGGGGGTAGCCGGATCAATCTGATACGTCGCTCGATCAGTCAACTGGGAATCACCCTTGGGAGCGGAGTCCGCAGCCAACCGAAAAGGACCATAAAATTTAGAATGAAACTTAGCTGAATAGCTTAAAATAAGAGTCCCATTGAGATCAGCTCCATCTAAGGCTTCGCGTATCGCCCTAACCCTTCCATCCATCATGTCACTGGGGGCAACACAATCCGCACCAGCCTGAGCATAGGTGAGAGCCAGTTTTGCAATTTCATCAACAGAAGCTGAATTTTCGACATGATCCCCTTCTGCTGACATGATTCCGCAATGACCGTGACTTGTGTAAGAACACAAGCATACATCGACAGCCAAAAAGACTTCCTTGCCAAACTGTTTTCTGAGCGATTCCAACTGGGAGCGAGTAAAATCTCCCTCAAAATGCCGATTTCCTTTCACTTTAGGAACCCCAAAGAGAATAAATTTTTTCGCTCCCGATTCGATATCAGATTCGACAGTCCTTAAAAGCGACTCTTGGGTTTCTCGATAGACTCCCGTGAGACCAGCTACCGATTCTCGTTCGCTCATCCCTTCCACTACAAAAAGGGGCTGAATCATCTGCTCTACAGAAACTCGATGCTCTCGCACCAAATCCCGGATCGCAGGACTCTGTCTGAGCCTTCTTAAACTCAATGGGCTATTTGCAACCATTTTCTCCACTCCTCAATTGAAGGAAAAACCAAAGGACAAATCCCAGCTTCTCGAAGCCGTTCGGCCGTTTTACCAGGCCCACAGGCCTGATGAGCCTGCGGAGACACCTCTTCTTTTAACTCATCATATTGAGATCCGCTGCTCCAAAATACATGAGTTGCGTCCCGCAAGCGCGATTTTGAGAGACTTCCATAGCTTGAGTTGATTTTGTAAGTCGATAATGCCTTTAGACCGAGCTCTGTCCACTCTTCTAGCGCCTGATCATGGGTCAATGCCGTCCAATCGTAAAACTCTGGCAACTGAAGAACTCCCAGCTTCAACGTCGAGCCAAGAGCTTTAAATCCTAGTCCTTCCGCACATCCTTCGACCCATACGCCCTTTGAAGCCAAATCATACCAGGAAGCTACCCCGGAAGTCCAAACTCGAGTTTTTTGTAAAACATCGAACTCAGTCTCATGCTGCACACCGGTCAGTGCCCTTGAATGAGCCACAAATACAACGGGAAGGCCCATTTTGAGCGGGCTTAAATTAAAAGTAGATAAGGCCTTAGAATGGGTTGAACCTTTGGATCTCCACGAACTTCCATCCCAAGGCCGGAGGATAAAATCCTTCGAAAACCCAGACGTAATACGGGGCGATTGTGGCGAAGGCCACCGAACTTCCTCTACAAACGAGCCATCCGATTTAACTCCTCGAATAAAAAGCATGGATTCAAACTCTGGATGAGGAATCACTGTGGCTCCAAATCGCTGGTGACAACCCCCTCCCCACTCTGCAAGAAGCTCCCGTTCGCGCGCTACTTGTTCCGCAGTTACAGGAGAATGGAGCAATCCTAAAATTTTCTGAACTGGACCATCATTCTTCCTGCACTCAATGGCGAGCGCCCCTTGCGCTGGAGCAGCGGGACATTGCTTAAGCGGAAGTACCATCCATCGAACGTCCTTCAAGAGTTTCTCTAGCTCCCCTCGCCCAGGAATATCTGCCCAAAGACGAAT
Organism: Oligoflexia bacterium; assembly: GCA_031386075.1. Taxonomy (GTDB): domain Bacteria; phylum Bdellovibrionota; class UBA1018; order UBA1018; family UBA1018; genus CAIYTD01. The sequence continues at coordinate 2,848 of JANNCA010000231.1, read as the reverse complement.
CAACCCCGCAAAGGCAAGTACGACACCATCCAGGTACCTTTCAGAATTTTCAGCTTCGTGAACTCGACTGAGCCGAGTATTTACATTTCCACGAATTTCAATCCAATCGAAACTCGGGTGCTGACCCTCTGGAGTGACTTGTGGCAGTGCTCGCTCTAAAAAATAAGGCACATTTTCGAGCCTTCGAGGTGAAGAGGTGCCCATCCTGAGCTTTTTACCCTCCCTCAACCGATGAAGGGCTTGAGGCCCAAAAAGAACGACATCTCGAGGATTTTCACGAAAGGGAATCGCAGCACAAATCAAATCGTGTGGCCGGCTGAGGCTCAAATCCTTCATTGAGTGAACCGTCATATCAACGGCACCTGATTGCAGAGCCAAATCCAATTCTGCTACAAAAAAATCCTTCCCTTCGACCTGCTGAAGGGGAATATTTTGAATTTTATCCCCACGGGTTTCAATACCGACTAATTCAACCTGAACCCCTGGATTTAATTTTTCAACCTGTCTGGCTATCCGGCTACTCTGAGCCCAAGCTAAAAGTGATTTGCGCGTTCCTAATTTAATTTTTAACTTCATATGAAATTCTATTATTTGAAATATTTATGCAAAACAGGCCAAATCTTCCCAACCATGAGGAATCGACAGAGATGCCCCAAGACTCCTCAGTTGAGCTCTCTCAACACATGCCTTTTCTGCTTGAGCCACATGAGCCGATCGAACCTGGCCCAAAGAGGCATGTAAAATAAATAGGTCATCTAAGCTAGTAAATCCAGGAAGCTGACCCCAAATTCCGCTCGCGCCCGCTCTCGCGCCTAAGTGAATAACGGATCGATTTTTAACTCCCCCTTGAGTAAACCAATTGAGTCGTTTCAAGTCCGCCTCTCGATCGACAGGGATACAAACGATCACGTGGGAAGCCTTTTTCCAGGCCATTTCTTCATCTTGAGGCCGCTCTAATTTTTGTAGGGAAGCTTGAGGCGATCGAGCGAGGAGCTCTTGGTAAAAAGAATTCAAGCGGGTCAAGTCCCGATTCCACAGTAAGATTTCAGAATCCAATAAAGCAGGGGCTACCGATCGAGCAATTTGCCCGGCTCCTACCAACAGTAGGGGCTGCTTCGAAAGAATAGCATTCTGGGAACGATCCTTGATCCACTTTCGAACTAAGGTCCCATAGGAAGAACCCCCCAAATTCTGCAAATATTGGGTCCGAATCTGTTTCGTATCCTCAAAAAGCCGCTGAATCCAGGAAGTCAGCTCTAGCAAATGAGGCAACCCAGAAAGTTGGGCTTTGCGCCAAGCATCTTTTATTTGACCGAAAACATCTGTTTCTCCAACTACTACACTCTCAAGGCCGGCCGCCCATCTCAGTAAAAATTGATAGGCTTCCTGTCCTTTCAGAACTTCTTCCGATGAATCCCAGTTTTTAGAATGAAAGATTAAAACTCGCCTCTGACAGGTATCAATATCCAGGGCTAGAGTGAGAATTAAACCCCTTAAATGCACGTCGAACTGAGACAGAGAATGATTGCCCCAACCCTTCGGTAGGTGAAGGACTCGAAGCGACTCCAATTTCATGAACAGACTATAACGGATGAGTCGCTCTCAATTGTCACAGTTTTGTCATAGGACCGAAAAACTCATCCACTTTGCCCAGCAATACCCCTTCGCTGCAGTCATCCATTCGAAGATGAGCATTCTCTTCGTAAAGGTTTGAATAGCGCCGGTTTTCAAACAAAAAATAGGGATATTGAGTTCTTCTATCAAAAACGACTTGAGGATCCACTCCATGCACCCAGATTAAACTGGGAACTGAAAAGGCACGGGCAACATGCATGGGCCCAGAATCAATGCCAAGAAAAGCTCGAGCTTCGCTCATAGCAGCAAAGAGTTTTCTGGCATTCCAAAAATTTTTCTCCAACAACAGCTGTTGTGCCCCCGGAATCAAGACATCCCCTCTCATCCCCACTTGCAAAAAAATAAAGCGCTCGCCCCAGCGTTTCACAATCCGCTCCCAAAAACTAAACGAAAGTGGGTTTTTCCATGTCACCCCGCTGCAGTGAATGATGCACAATCCTTTTTTTTTCGATAACAGTGCTATTTTGGAGGCAATAAAACTACTAGCCCAAGTTTTCTCAGCAGCAGTCAAAAAAATCACCGGCTTAATCTGGGTAGACAAAGGAACTTCAAAGTACTTCTCTTTCAAGTGGATGAGGTGCCCTCGATCCCAATTGCAATCATCCCCAAAAACTTGGTCCGGAAAATAGCAAACTCGTTCAACAGAGGGATTAGAATAGAAGACAACCGGGTTAAATGCTCTTGGAAACGAAAAGACTCGAATTCTTGGAAACTTCGCCTTCAATGCATCGACAAGCGGCGTTAAAATAAGGGAATCTCCGAGATTTCTAGACTTTGTTCCGATGCAAAGAGTCTCTTTCTGAAGAAGTGCATCAGTTCGATTAGGGAAAAAATCCGGCCACTTCAGCCACGACATCTCCAGGTGAGAAAAAAAATGAGGCCATTTCCCGCCAATCACGAAGTTTCGCCTTTCGCTTCTTTACGAATTTTCTGACTTCCTGAAATCAAGTCCGAGATCTGAAAACCCCAAGAACTCAAAATGGATTTCTCTTCGCTTTCATTCATTGCCTTCTTAAATTGAGCTCCAGAAACTCCCTTGACTCGCCCCTCACACTCCTGCCAATTAGCATGCCGCATCGGAATATTCCCCACTACACTTAGATAGGAAAAAAGCTTGTTTTTTATTCCCGAACCTTGAGCCTTCAATCCTGAAACCTGAGCTTCACCGGACACCCTCTTAAGATCAACCGGATAATGATCGATCGACCCTTCA
>JANNCA010000316.1:0-5628 GCA_031386075.1 Oligoflexia bacterium | reverse complement strand
GAGGATGTCCAAATTTTCGGTAGGATTCAAAGAAGGGCAGGCCATTGTTTAAGCTACTTTAAGTTGATTTGGCAAGTTGAATTTTTTCAACTCCGTCAAGAAAAATGGAATTTCTTTATGCCCTCGGATCGTTCTAAAATTCTTTTCAGCTTCCAGAAGGGTAGAGGCTGCCCATCTGGTAATTTGGTCTTTACCGCTTTTCCAGTTTTTTACGCGTGTTGACCTTGCTCTCACTCTGTTGAATGCGGACTCTATTGGGTTTGTAGAAGCAAGGGTCTTGCGAAGGAGCGGATCTACTCTCAATTGAATCACAGTGAGAGTTTCCATCTCTGCCTCTTCAAGGCTGGCAAGGGCCTCCTGATTTTTACTGCCCAACCAGTAAGTCAAACGATCGTACTCGAGTTTGGCATCGTCAAATCGGGACATGCCATGGAGTAGCTTCCAGCGCCGCCGAAATTCTCGGTGGTACTGCTCAGGTAAGTACTTCAGACAATTGCGCTCCTTGTGTCTGATGCATCGCTGAATCGGATGGGTGTCACCGAATACCTTTCGGACGGCCTTTTTTAAAGCTTTCGAACCATCAAGATGGGTGAAGTAATCTGTAGCTTTCTGTCAAAGAGTTCTTGTAAGAGATCCTTGCAAACTTCCCAGTTCTCAGTTTCGCCTCTTTTTAGCCCTAAAATTATCTTTTTTCCATCAGTACTAATACCTAGAACAACAATGACACGGCTCCCAGAAAATTCAATTCCATCAATCATGATTGAGATCAAACTATGGGAGGATAGATCTCGGCCGTTGATTGATTCGAGTGCCTCTCGTGATCCGCGCACAAACGCTTTGCTCACAGAACTTTTTTTCAATCTCATTCCACTGCCTAATGGCTTTGTGGAATGGTTCAGTTTTGGTTATTCAATCCTTACTAATTCCAACGCTAGTGCCTCGCACTTAGGGGGTGCTTGGCGGGATACGCCCAGTATGTGGGGCTATTGCCTTGTCCAAACCGAAAGTGGGTGTGGAAACTAGCGTTAGTTATAAGATTCAGTCCCGAATGGTGAGCGTACTTGAAGCCACCTCACCGATTCAATAACCCCAGTAAATCAGTTTTAAAAAGCTGATAGTCTCGCTTGATCTCTGCGTACCGTCGCTTGAAAGAAATCTGACGCTGTAAGGCACCCAGCACATCCGGGGAGTTCTTTACTCCACGGCCATACTCAGAGAGGGTCTGAGAAAGATACTTTCCTCCCTTCTGAATTCGGTCTTCGGCAATATGGGTCAGTTCATGATGGTGCTTAATTTCTTCTTTTGCGATCTTAAGCTTGGCTTGGATTACCTTTTCTTTTTGCCGAGCTTGGGAGTCCAGACCTTCAGCTTGAAGTGAAAGTGATGAGGCCAAGGTCTTTGACTGAAACCCATCAAATAGAGAAAGGCTAAAGCGAATTCCTGCCACCAAATCATCGCGTCTGGACATATCCACGTAATCACGGTCCCGAAGGGTATAGAGATAATATCCCGCATAAACATCTACGGAAGGGAGCCACCAACGATGAGCTTGATCGCCTTGGTTTAAAGAAATTTCCGAATTTGCTTTAAATTGAGCGACTTCGGGATGCGAATCTTGAGGAATCTGCATGTGTAGAAGAGCTTCGTCATGATCATGAGGAATCAGTGAGGGCGTCCAAATCAATTTTTCATCCGCCCAGGAAAAGAAGCTTCGGAGTTTGATCTGAGTCAGTTCATTCTCATGTTCTAGGCTCGATATTTCCTCTTGAAGCACATCTCGGTTGATCTCAAAATCCACCTGATCGGTGTCAGTGGCGAGACCTCGTTGAATTCGCTTTTTTGCTGAAGCTAGATTTTTTTCATTTTCCTGGAGCGCTTCCTTCAGAATTTGAACTAGTTCCCTCTGAAAGATGAGTGTCCAGTAAGTTTTTCTGGCGTCTGTCAGTTCTTCTGTCAAAGCACGTTGGGCTTGGGCTTGAGTTAGTCCTACTTGGCTTTGTCTGATATTTTCTTCGAGTGCATCTTTTCCTCCTCTAAATAGATTCAACCGGGTTTCTAAGAATGCGTAGGGAGCAGTTTCCGCCGAATAGGAACCCGTTTGAAAGTGTTCTCCTCCTGCCTCTAACGAAAGGGTAGGAAGATAAGAGCGCACTAGGTGACCAGTTCTCTTCTGAGAGGCCTGAACTGAAAGCTGTACTCCTTGGACTGCCTGATTTCTTTCCTGCAATAGCTTAGGTAGATCCTCAAACTTCAATTCAACAACGTCTGCTTTCGTTTCCTGAATTGCCATGAAGCTCAAGACAACCAGAAGAATAAAATAAGAATACCTTTGCATAGGCCACCTTTGTGCGCTCCCAAAAAATGGAAGAACGATTAGTCTAGGTTGTCAAAAGCCGCTAAAAGCTCTTTGCTTCCTTCTTTTACATGGATGTCGATATTGAAGGGCTTAGACGCTACTTGCGGGGCCTTCCCTACAAAAGCGCCCTCTTCTTGCTTCAAGGAAAAAGGAACTTTATTCCATTTTTTATTCTTCTTAAATTCGACAACTCCTTTTGCAGAAGAATCGAATTGACTCAGATCAAGGGGCTTCATCTCTTTGTCATACAGATAGACACGAACACTTCCATCTTCAGCTCTGACCAGTTCAGATTTGTGGATCAAAGGAGCTTTTGCCCCTTTGGAAGCATCCTTAGCTTCCACTACAGGAGATACAACCCCACCTTGTTTAGCGGAGTCTGTCAGTTTAGGCCCATGTCCTTCATCATGTGCCCAAACTCCCCAAGACCCTAACGATGTGCCCAATACAACTGCTAGAATTAAAGACCTCATAAATTTCCTCCTTCATGGGAATTGAGGTTTTGTTGATTTTGTAAGGCGATCAATCTTTCGACCGGTTTTTTTCCAAATCGAAAGAACACAGCTGGAGTCACAACAATATCCAGCAAAGTTGATGAAATGAGACCTCCCACAATCACAACAGCGACGGGGTAGAGAATTTCTTTCCCAGGTTCTCCCTTGGAAAGAAGAAGTGGAATTAATGCCAGTGCCGCTGTCGAGGCGGTCATCAGAACTGGGACCAGCCTTTCGAGTGAACCCCTAATGACCATTTTTTCACTGAAGGTTTCTCCTTCTTCTTTCATTAAATGAATGTAATGACTAATCATCATAATGCCGTTTCGACTTGCGATACCGCACAGGGTGATTAGAGCAATCAACGTGGCCACAGAAAGCACTCGCTCTGTCATGTAAATGGCAACGATGCTTCCGATCAAAGCCAAAGGAATATTGAGCATAATTTGTAAGCTCAAAATGACAGACTTGAAATGAATGAAAAGAACAAGAAAGATCCCAGAAAGAGAGATAATCCCTAAAAGAAGAATCAGCCTAGAAGCCTGTTGCTGGCTTTCAAATTGCCCTCCATAGGTGATGAAATAGCCGGATGGAAGTTTTACTTTTTCCCCAAGTTTATTCTGAATATCTTGAATCAAACTAGCCAAATCTCTTCCTTGGGAATTGGCTGAAACGACAATTCTCCTTTGTAGGTCTTCTCGGTTGATCATATTAGGGCCAGTGCCAGGATAAACTTCAGCAATATCTTGGACTCGAATCACTTGTCCTGTAGGAAGAGTTTTAATTAACGTTGATTTAATGGATTCAGGACTTGATCTGGAAAGATCGTCTAGCCTCATAAAAATGTCATAAATACGCTGTTTCTCTAAAAATGAGGCGACTCGCTCTCCTTGAAGAACAGTATCTAAATCTTTTGCCAGCTCTCCAGGCCTAATGGCCACTCGACTTGCATCCTCTCGATTGATAGCGATTTTAAGCTGTGGAATCAAAACCAGAGGCTCTAGTTGAAGATCCACGACGCCAGGAATACTTTTCAAAACAGTTTCAATTTGGACGCCCAGCCTTCTCAGTTCAGAGAGTTCAGGCCCAAAGAGTTTGACTGCTATCTGGGCTCTGACTCCTGAAAGCAAATGATCAAGTCTATGGCTAATCGGCTGACCGATATTGACATACACATCCCCTGATTTTTCAATCTTTTCTCGAAGTTCTTGCAGAACGACAGATCTAGGTCGCCCTCCTTCTTTGAAATCTACATCTATTTCACTCCAATGGACTCCCTCTGCATGTTCGTCCATCTCAGCCCGACCTGTTCGGCGAATAGTGGATTTCACTTCAGGAATTGAAAGCATCGCTTCTTCCACTTTTCTCCCTAAGGTATCGGATGCCGTTAGAGAAATCCCAGGCGCAGCTGCTACACCAATCGTTGCAGTTCCCTCGTTAAAAGCGGGTAGAAAGTTGCTTCCCATTCTAGGCAGAAGAGAAATTGCTCCGATCAAAAGAAAGGTACAGAAACCTAAAATCAAAAAGGGATGATGCAAGGTGCGTTTGAGAATTTTTAGATCCAGGTTTTTCAGGAAACGAACTAACTCTCCGTCATGGGCTTCTGCCATATTCTTCGCCCTTGGTAGGAGATACGAACAAAGGACTGGAGTGATCGTTAATGATACCAGGAGTGAAGCAGAGAGCGAAACAACGTATGCAATTCCTAGCGGTGTAAAAAGCTTTCCCTCGATCCCTCCTAGTGCAAAAAGTGGGATAAAAACTAAAACTACAATGATAGTAGAGAATACGATTGAATTTCTGACTTCGCTAGAGGCTTGATAGATCACTCGTATGGGATGCAGAGGATTCTTAAGTGATTTATTCTCTTTGAGTCTTCTGAAGACATTTTCAACATCCACAATGGCATCATCGACCAGTTCTCCAATAGCAACTGCGATTCCTCCCAAAGTCATAGTATTGATACTCATTCCCATCCATCGGAACACAAGGGCGGTAATCACCAAAGAGAGAGGAATCGTAATCAAAGTAATCAAGGTGGTGCGAATATTCATCAAGAATAAGAAAAGGATAATGGCAACCATGATCGCGCCATCTCGAAGTGCAGTTTTGACATTCAGAATAGACGCCTCAATAAAACGAGATTGCTTAAAAAGATCGCTTTCTATTTTCACATCTTTCGGAAGAGATTTTTGGAGCGTGGCAAGCAAGGCATCAATTTTTCGGGTGAGTTCGATCGTATTGGCTCCGGGTTGTTTTTGTAAGGTCATTACAACAGAGTGTTTCCCGTTGATACTCGCTTCCCCGCGTTTAAGCCTCGCCCCAATTTGAACTTGGGCAACGTCTTTCACCAAAACAGGGCGCCCCAGGTGCAACCCAATGACAGAGTTTTCAATTTGCTCAATCGACTCAACCCGTCCCAAAGGACGAATGAGATATTCCTTTTCACCCAAATCTATAAATCCACCGGTAGTGTTCTCGCTGATTTCAGAGAGGGCGTGTCTCAGGTCTTCAATCGAAATGCCCTTTTTTTGCAATTTGTCGCTTGAAACCAGAATCTGGTACTGTTTAACCTGTCCGCCCATCACGATAACTTGACTGATGCCAGGTATAGTCATCACTCTGGGCCGAACCACCCAATCAGCAAGGGTCCTTAGGTCCATCGGCGAAACTGAACTATCAGGACTAGTCAATCCAACAAACTGAATTTCACCCATAATGGAACTCATCGGTCCCATGACTGGTGTAATTCCTTCTGGTAAGCGATCCTTGACCAAC
>JANNCA010000269.1:0-4818 GCA_031386075.1 Oligoflexia bacterium | reverse complement strand
TGAACTGTCCCAACGATTCGAGATGGTGTACACGCCGAAGAAGGCAAGCTGGCTCAATATGGCCGAGATAGAGTTTTCTGCCATGTCAAAGCAGTGCCTCGATCGCCGCATTGGCAGCATCAAAACGCTGAAATCAGAAGTACTTGTATGGACCAAGAAGCGCAATAAGGCCCAGACTAAAATAAATTGGCAGTTCACGAAAGAGAAGGCACGGGATAAGTTCGAGCGATTCTACCAAGACATAAGGAAGAACTAACTTTACAGTGTACTAGTCGTAAGAAACCCTACAATTTCCAGTCTCCTATAGCTTCCTTCAAGTGCCGCATATCCTCACCACACCACCCCTAAAACCCAAGGGTACGGGATCGGGAACCCCGGCCCAAAACGGGGAAGGCTGGCGGGGGAGTGAGGTATGGGGTTAAAGTAGTTTATAGCTATTAAGGATATACGAAAATAACCTTGCTTCATCTTATTTAGAATATTAAAGCCAAGAATTGTGACAGAATAAAGCCATGGTCCCAGCAAAGAAGTGCGCCCTAGCGAATAGCATTACTAATATAGTTTTATCCCTAATTCTGGTTTCTAATCAGACGATGGGTATGGATACCCCGCCATCAGGCGTGACAGTTAATGACGGGGCTCCAAAAAGGCGAAGGATAGACTACAATGGTGCTGTGCCAGTAAATGATACCGTCAGTGTTATCCCTGCGACGCCTCCCTTCCTAGCTCCTCATCTTGTTCTTCTTCCTCCAAATTTCGGCCCTCATATATTTTATGATGAAGATATACGACTCAGTAATGGATTAGATGGAGTTCCAAGACCCGAAGCACGAAGAGCAGGAGAAATGAACAACAATATTCCGCTCTCTGCTGTTTCATCGTGTAATCAGAGAGTACCTAAAGTTTCCGAAGAACCACCATCTGATTCAAAAAATGACGGTTCTTCTTCTAGTTCTAAATCTTTTTAATCGAGGTGTCATTTCTGACGTATTATAATTATTTTAAATATAAAGTATTATAAATCTGACAGCAATACCCTTTGCTGCCCTACTCGTGAATCTCCAGCTTGAAAAGTATTGACTCTCGAAGGAGCTAAAGATGCATAAACAAGCTTTCCATTACGCTCTATCCCTCCTAGTAACCAGCACATTTCTTTCGGGCTGCCTTGAGAGCAAAGGCTCTTTCAAATGGATATCGACCCAAGCAACTCCTTCCAATGTGACCTATCCTCGAATTTCTCTAACTTCTTCGATCTCCCAGTGTCCAGCTCCATTTGCGCGGGGCCTTTTACGGTAGCCCTCTCCGATGCTCAGAAGTCCGCTCATTCCAGTTCACTTGCAGGTACTGGAATGAGTTTTTATAGTGACGCCGCTTGCGGCACAAGCATTTCCAGTCTTTCGATAGCCGCACAGTCGACCCAAGCGAATTTTTATCTCATTTCTACTCAAGGAGGCTTAAGTACCGTGCAAGCTCAAATTGCCTATGGCTCGCCGAACACTGTTTCGTACAGTTTCACTACAAACGATATCCAGGCCTTAGCCGTTAAGGTTTCCCACGCGTGCGCACTCCATGCCTCAGGTCTAGTCTATTGTTGGGGACTGAATTCCTCTGGTCAACTGGGGAATAATTCCATGATTGACTCGTACTCGCCTGTCCTCGCACAAGGACTAACGGACGTAACTTCCATCACTGCAAGTTCAAGTTTCAGCTGCGCCCTCACCACGAGCGGGAACGTCTATTGCTGGGGTAGTAATAGTTGGGGAGAACTTGGGATTAATTATGCGATGCTATCGAACGCCCCTTTACCGTCGCTAGTTGTCGATAGTTCTGGATTCGGATACTTAAGCCAGGTTAGCAGTTTTAGCAGCGGAAACGGCCAAATGTGTGCAACTAATTCAAGTAATAATATCTACTGCTGGGGCTTTAATAATAATGGACAGGTAGGCAACGGCACCACTGGATTTTACAACTACTACCCAATTCAAACTTTAGGACTAAGTGGCTCCGGATACTTAGCTGCAAAATCGGTTACTGGAGGCTTTGCTATTTTGAGTGTGCCATTCTCACGAATCAAGGAGTTGCTTGCTGGGGACTCAATGACCACGGTCAGCGGGGGACCGGAAACACGAGAAATAGCTCCGTGCCACTCCAGATTACCAGCCTACTTTAACCCAACTGCAACAGCGGCAATCAACTCCAAACCTGAGATACTCCGCTGACATCTGTGCAAAGTTCGACTCTGGTCGCGATCGGATATGGCAAATATACGCCAGAAATTCGCCACTTCTAAAATAGTAACCGAAGATGCCTCAGGCTTACAAATTAAGCTTTTTTACCTTTTGGCATCACCCGGTCCAGAACAAAATAGACAGGGCAAAACCCAGTGATTGAACTTTGGATCAGGAAGAGCCCAATGACTCCTGGAACCACTACTCCCACAATTCCATCGTGAACTTTTCGCTTTAGCGAAGGAATATTTTCTTCTAATTTATGTTTAATTAAAAGATGAAACAGTGAGCATTTCTTTGCCCCAAGACCTTAACATCAGTTTCCTTTCCGTTGCGGTTCCGTTTGCAATCGAATTTTATCAGTTGGCCCTGATGGGTCTAACAATAACCTTTTCCTCATCAATAATAATTCGACCTGTTACCATCCGGAGAATTTTTTGTTTAATTTCAAACGTTGGTTCAGTCAGCGCCTGATGAATACTTTGGCAAAAATCATCCGCTCCCTGGATGAGCCTAATTTCATATTCCCTGTCTTGACGTTGTCGTTGGAGTTCTCGGATACGTGTTCGTAATTCATGACTCTATTCATCGATCCTTTTACGTCGCTTCTTGAACTCCAGGAATTTTTTGAGGCAATATTTTTGTTTTATTTCGAAAACTATCGAGAGCTTTCCATTCTAATCCTGATAGGACAACGCGACAGTCCTCCGCAGAAGAGACTCGTGCGACCCACGTCATCCAATAGAGACGATAGGCTACGATACTCACTAGCGTGATCAGTACTTTTAATTTTTCAATAGGATTTAGTCTCGTCTTTTTAATATTGGGGCCTGATGGCTATTGCCAATGAATTTTGCCGGTTCAGTGCCATCTTTGTTTATACCAAAAAACTTTTTCAAGTGCTCCCTCTATGGATTCTATTGGGAGGTTCGTTAAAAGCATCTATTCCAATACTTCAACGCCTGCTGGTGGGTTTTTCTCAATTACCCAAATGGCATACACTTCTACTAGTCATAGAGGTTCCGACTGGGCACCTGGATTTCGCTGAGGAGGCGTGTACACTGTTTTCACAAATCTAATTTCATAATCGGCTTCCCCAGTGTCATGACTGTATCGCTTTGGAATATCAACTAATAAACTTCCATCTAGGGGCTGGGTCTCCATGAGCTCCTAAAAGGTTGTATTTTTACTTTTAGAGGCCCTGTAAAACCTATGACCGACTATGCGATTTTTTTCAGATCGAACGAGGTAATTTGCCGCGTTTTTTTCTACATAAAAGAAGAGTTTAAAAACATCTCCATCTCGATCACATAGATGAATAATGTTCTTTCTATTCGGAATAAGTTATGCCGTTTTTTCTATAGATTTAATCCACCGAAAGCTCTCTTTTTCTTCAATTGGTTTATTTTTGTGATCTCTTCTTTTTGCTTTTTTAGTATGAACGAAAATTTTTTGGGCGAGCAGCCCGAGGGGTAATCCATCGGTAGTTACAGCAAATGTAGAATGAACAAGTAGTCCTTGACCACCTTCAGAATCCTTCCACGTCTTTTGATTTTGATAAATTTCAGATGGCTCCTCAATGGACTCGAAGTGACTGTAGTCCAGCGTAGTCGTATCTTGAATTGCCAAAACTGTTCGACCGCATTCTATAATGCGTTCGCAACTCCTTAAAACATGACCTTGTAAAATAGGTTCGACTTCAACCTTGTCGTTCTCTAAACAACGATAAGCCGCCTTAGACGCTGCCTAATCGCCCTGCCCTTGATTTAACGAAAACGTTGGTTTTACCACTAATTTCTCACCTAGGGATCGCCTGATGCCTTAAAACTAGATGCAATGCGACATATGGGTAAAAATAAACCCTAAAGGGGTAGGCTTCCCGAGAACCACTTTCATCACGGATTTACGGTAAACGAAGAACCAGACTACGAACCCGAAGGAGAAAGCGGAATGTCCAACCAATGCTCCGCGTTCGTTGAAATTCGAAATTGATCCGCACCAAAGATTTCTATTTTTTGAACCCAAGCCATTTTAAGGTCAGCAGAAAAAGATCCCAGTCGCCCCACGAGATTTCTAAAATCTCGCAATCGAGTCTCACTCGGGTGCTCAGAGAACGTAGGAACCGCCACCTCATTCTCACATCCGGTATCCACCCTTAGGACCGCAATTTCAAAATTTCTAGGCCCTACCCAGCCGCGGGATCGAGGAATTGTTCGAATTAATCCACGAATCACACAGTCATTCTCTGCCACGATGAGAATCGTTTCCCCATTTTGGCTCACAGAAGTCAATAAATGGCCATTCAAACTCTCCCGAAGGCGAGGATCAGTCAAGATAGCTTCATACTCGCGTTGACTCTCATAAACAGGAGCGAGCGCAGCAAAAGCAAAAATGTTCATCATAGAATGCGCAAGAAAACCCAACTGGAGTAGTCCTAAAAAAACCCCTCCTCGAACTAAACATTTTTTCACAATCAAATTGACCTTCATTTTGTTTCCCCCCGAAGATTTGAAATCGAGGTTACCGATACAAAAAATATCCCCATACGTCAAAGAATCTTTTTTCTTTGGGTCGTATCGAGCTGGTTAAG
>JANNCA010000266.1:0-1898 GCA_031386075.1 Oligoflexia bacterium | reverse complement strand
GCCGCCACCGAAGCCGCCACCGAGTCCAATGCCAGGACCACCCCAAGGACCGCCAAGGACACCCTTTTGACCCGCAAAGGGAAGTCCAATACCAGGGCCTCCGATTCCAGGGCCCCCAATACCAGGAATTCCGATGCCGGGTCCAAGTAGGTCAGCATGGGCAGACGGAAGAGCGCTAAGTGAAACAGTTATGAGCAAAAACAGAGATGCGAAGGACTTCATTTCGTATCCTCCAAAGATTGGTTGGTTCGTCCGAAACCTATTTTTGCAACTCAGGTGCCAGGCAGCCTTAATTTATTCAATAGTAGTAATTCATCTTAAATCTCATGAGAATATAATTTTAAACGCGAAATTAAAATCGGTTTGAGTCTATTTGCGTTGAGGTAATTTCGAATCCCGGTCAAATGTCGCCATTGTGAAACACACGATGAGGGAAAAATTCTAGATCGGTACTGTTGACTCCGGGAGCAGGGATCTAAAGTCGCAACAGTACCGATCTAGAATTTTCAATCTGCCCAAAAAGAGTCCTTTCCGATGCTATAGCGTTCAAGAAAATGGTTTCGTGCGCGGGATCAAAATCTTTAGCGCCGAAAAGCATTTTCTTGAACGCCTTGCCCTAAAAGGCAATCTTGAGATCTATAGAGCTGGGTGTCATGCTTGAAAATGAGATGCGCTATGGCGCACTCGGAATTACTTGCCCAGTTACAGATGCCGCCGACTTCAGTTAGACTAGAGTTCTATGAACTGGCTGGGTGATTCGATAAGTTGGGTTTTTGTTTTAGCGCTCTTGTTTTCGAAGGTGGCTGTCGCAGTCACGAATCCAGGAGCAGAGTTTTCATGTCGCCTATTTCGAACTCTCACGGAAGCTCAGACTGCAGGAAATCTTGTTATTTCCCCTTTTGGAATTCGAATGGGTCTAGGGATGACTGCATTAGGAGCAAGGGGAAGAACGTTTAGACAGCTGGGACGGGCTCCAGAGCTTTGGACTCACAAGAAAGAACCCTCGTATAAATTGCTTTTGGCAAACCGACTTTGGATCGACATGAAGTTCCCTCTTTTGGAGACCTATATAGAAGCCAGCGAAAGGACCCTAGGAGTCAAGCCGTGGATGATGGATTTTAGTCAGGCACCCGATTTCATGGCAGAACGGGTGAATGGTTGGGTCGCAGAACGGACTCTCGGAAAAATAAGGAATTTTTTGACAGAAAGTTCTATTGAAAGTCATTTGAATATGATTTTGAGTAGTGCTGTTTATTTTAAGGCAGATTGGACTACCGCTTTTCAGCACTCCCAGACGGGAGAAGCGAAATTTAAATCCATTTTGGGTGAGAGCTCAAAAATTCACTTTGTCCATAAAACTGGAAATTTTTTACATTTCAAGGATGATTCAATTCAGGTGCTAGAGATGCCCTTTTTGGACGGGGAGATTGCGATGGATCTGATTTTGCCAAATACGAACCTGGGCTTAAGTCAGGTCGAGGCCAATCTGAAGCCAGAAAACATTGAATTTTGGGTCAATCATCTGACTCTTACGGAAGTGAACGTTTCGATTCCGAAATTTGAATTGGATGCGAACGTTGATTTAGGAGAAGGGTTGAGAGCTCTAGGGATAAACGATCCTTTTAATGCACAATTGGCTGACTTTTCTGGGATGACAGGGAAGAAGAATTTATCTTTAGGTCGAATGATTCATAAAGCTGTCATAGCCTTCACCGAAGAGGGAACCGAAGCGCTTTTAGGTACCTCTGTTACGGGAAGGTTGCTAGCCTCAGCCAACCCTCAAGATCCATTGGAGAAGGCTAAAGTTAGCTTTAATGCAGACCATCCCTTTTTATTTTTAGTCAGGCACCGAGGAACAAGTTCCCTGTTATTTATGGGGCATTTGATGCAACCCACCC
>JANNCA010000252.1:0-2302 GCA_031386075.1 Oligoflexia bacterium | reverse complement strand
TACCCATGAGACCTCCTTAAGGGTGGGAGCCGCTAAAGAGGACATGAGCACTACGCTCGCAGACTCTGACGCGGACGAAACAATTTCTTCTGGAACATTACCACAATCATGTGGGGTTAGGTAGAAAATTTATCTACCTTTCGTAAGATCCGGAAGGTACTCCCTTTGGGGCTGTTGAAAGTTCTGGAACGGCACTTGTTGCGACTTTTGACTCCCGTTCCCGGAGTGAATAGGTTCCGACCTAGAACTTACTATTGTGGTTTCTTCGTTTCAACGTAAGCTGAGCCGGAAGGGAGTGGAGTCAGGGTCTAAAGGAAACCACTCCTTATTTGGGCTATTTTAAGTTCTGGATCAGGTGTTGTTGCGGTTTTAGATTCCTGTTTCCAGAGTCTACTGTACCCGATCTAGAACTTACGTACCCAGGTGTGGGCGTAATGGACAAAGAGGGCAAAAACAAATGGCATCCTTACTCGAAAATTATAGAGCCTTTCCAAAACAAACAAAGTTCATTATTGGAAATGAGGCCTGCGAACGGTTTAGTTACTATGGAATGAGAAGTATTCTGATTGTATTTATGACAAGTCGTCTCATGATGCAAAATGAAAATGCAAAAACTGCATTCCATCTTTTTTCTGGGGGCGTTTATCTTTTGCCATTACTGGGGGCCTACATTTCCGATCGGATTTTGGGCAAGTATCGAACAATTCTTTATCTTTCAATTATTTATTGTTTGGGTCATCTGACTTTGTCCTTATGGGAAAGTGAAAGTGGACTGTTTTTGGGTTTGTGTTTGATTGCCATTGGCTCAGGTGGGATTAAACCCTGTGTCTCAGCCTATATCGGCGATCAATTCACAAATAAGAATGAGGCGCTTCTTCAGAAAGTATTTGACCTATTTTATTGGTCGATTAATTTCGGTTCATTTTTTTCAACTTTGTTGATTCCTGTCTTGTTAGTTAAGTTCGGGGCTCAGGTGGCCTTCGGGCTGCCAGGAATTCTTATGGCAATTGCCACGTTTATTTTTTGGCTGGGGCGGAAGCATTACGTGAACGTGCTTCCAGAGAGGGACAGTCGAGTGGCCGGGTTTATCCAAATTTTAGTCTATGCTATTGCTGAGTCGACAAAGAGAAATAAAAAAGGCCTGAAGAAGACAAATACCTTTTTCGATGCCGCTCGATCGAGGTATTCAGAAGAAGAGGTTGAGGGAGCGAAGGCTGTCGCTTCGATTATGAAGGTATTTGCAACAGTCTCGGTCTTTTGGGCTCTATTTGACCAGAACGCATCCAGTTGGGTCTTACAGGCACAACAAATGGATCTTTCCGTCATGGGAATGCATCTATAGGCGGCCCAACTCCAAGCGCTTAAACCTATTATGGTTATGGTGCTTATCCCCTTTTTTGGAGGTGTACTTTACCCGGCAGTGGAACGTCTGGGAATAAAAGTGACTTCTTTGCGTAAAATGTCGGCGGGCATGGTTTTGGCTGGCCTTTCCTTTGTTATTGTCGGGCTGATTCAAGCTGCCTTGGATTCCGGAATTCAGGTTTCGGTTGGATGGCAGGTCATTCCTTATTGGGTTCTCACTTGTTCTGAGGTGATGATTTCCATTACGGGACTTGAGTTTGCCTATACTCAAGCTCCAAGGGCCATGAAGAGTACTATAATGAGTTTTTGGCTTTTGACCGTCTTCTTGGGGAATCTTTTGGCCGCAGTCGTCGCCCAGTTGAATGTCTTTCAGGGGGCATCTTATTTTTACTTCTTTGCTGGACTCATGTTCTTAGTGTCCATTATCTTTATGAGAAGCGCATCCAAATATCAGGTGAAAAGTTATCTTGAAGGGGTACCCACGCTTGGGATTTTACCTCTTGTGAATTAGTGGGGTTCTGAATATGTCGATCTTTCAAATTATGTTTCTTGCGGTCATTCAGGGTGTGGCGGAATTATTGCCCATTTCTAGTTCGGCTCATGTCATTTTGGCTGAGAAATGGATGGGATTGGATCCTTCTGCTCCCGAGATGACTTTTTTGCTTGTCATGCTGCATACGGGAACCATGGGAGCGGTTTTGGTTTATTTCTGGCCGCGCTGGAAAAAGTTAAAAATGGACTTCATTCAGTGGGTCATGATCGCTACCCTAGTGACTGGAGGACTAGGTTTTGGGCTTAAGAAATTTATCGAAAAAGTGATTTTGGGTTCCTTTTTGGGAGAATCCAAGGGTGAAATTGAGCAACTATTCAAAAGCCTTCCTTTAATTGCTGTCTCACTTTTTCTAGTCGGGCTCCTGATTATTTGGAGTGGCACTCGGAG
>JANNCA010000243.1:0-21898 GCA_031386075.1 Oligoflexia bacterium | reverse complement strand
TTCTAGAGGCAGATTGGAGTTTATGTTGCGTAGCACCTAGAGAAGCCCGAGCTGAAAACACTTTGCTCATAGCATCATCCACCCTTTGAAGTGCGTCGCGTGCCCCGTCGATGGATTCGTAATTCAAGGAATCAATCCCCAATGAACTTGCGCGAGAATCGATAGATCCGGCATCAAAGACAATTCTGTCGTTCTCGGAACTAGAAGTCCCCACCTGAAACTCTAATTTTGCCTTAGAGGCTTGCCCATTGAGAAGGGCAGTCCCATTAAATTGAGTCACGTTCGCCAATCGATCGACTTCTTGGATTAAGCTTTGAGCCTCTTGATTGATCAACGCTCGCTCACGATCTCCAACCGTGTCTGATCCACCCGCAATTCCTAGCTCTCTCAAGCGAATCATCATATCGCTAATTTCAGTGAGCCCCCCTTCAGCGACTTGAACAAATGACACACCGTCGTTAGCATTTCTTTCTGCTTGAGTCATCGACCGAATTTGTCCTCTCAGGTTCTCAGCAATAGCCAGTCCGGCAGCATCATCACCCGCTTGAGTAATTCTTTGCCCTGAAGCAAGCCTCTTGTAACTTTTAGAAAGCTGTTCTGAAGACAATGCCAACTGACGATTAACTGCATTCGCAGCTAAATTAGTGCCTATGGTGAGTCCCATAAATCCGTTCCTTTTAGAATTAAACGCACTGCGTTATTCTAGAATAAATAGTTCTAACTCTCTTATGGCTTCAGCTAACAAGCTGCGCCCAAGATGGTTAGTGTTTTATCCAAACGTCTGATTATGGATTCAATTTAGGTCTTGTTTACCGCTCTACAGATACCGCCTAGTGCAACAGCAAGGTACATTTGGCAGACGTTCTTGATATCAGCTCAGGGAGTTTGTGTTCTCCGATTGCTGACAATACTCCTATCGGAATGGTACTTCAATACTTGAGCAAAATAGACTTCAATTAACAATTCAAAGGTTCCGGGGGGCGAAGGCTCACCCCCCGGTAGGTGTGATTTGGCAAAATAACTGGGTGATTACCCAATTAACTTAAGTGCCATCATACTGTTTTGGTTGGCTTGACTGAGGACTGATATTCCAGCAGAAGACAAAATATTATTCTTCGCCAGCTCCGATGTCTCTACTGCTACGTCCGTATCTCGAATTCGACTATTTGCAGTGGATAGATTTTCATCGTAAATATTCAAGTTGTTAATCGTCGATTGAAGTCTGTTTTGAAGCGCTCCCAATTCAGACCGATTAGATACCAAGGACTTAACTGCCTCATCAATGGTATCTAGACTATTGCGGGCTGAGTCCTTATCAATTGCGCTGACTCCTCCAAGATTCAATTGCTCGAGTGAAACATTCGTTTTAGAAGTATCAAAGATAAATCGATCCGTTTCTGGACGATTACCCGTTCCGACTTGAATCTCAAGAGAATCGCCTTCTCCATTTAGAAGTTTTCGGCCGTTGAACTCAGTCGTTGCTGAAATTCGGTTCACTTCTTCTTTCAGCTGCTGAACTTCCTTGTCCACAAAACCTCGTTCAGTATCGCCAATGGTATCCGAAGCAGCTTGAATCGACAATTCACGAAATCGGGTCAGAATATTCCCAATCTCATTCATTCCACCTTCAGCCGTCTGAATCATGGAAATTCCATCGTTCGCGTTCTTCACGTCCTGACGTATAGAACGAATTTGGCCCTTCATTTTTTCAGAAATCGCTAAACCAGCAGCGTCATCTGCCGCCCGATTGATTCTTGACCCGGACGCTAAATGCTCCAGTGATTCCTTCTGTGCAGCGCTATTGATTCCAAAATGTCGCTGCGCAACTAATGCCTGAACGTTTGTATTAATCCTAAGTCCCATATGCACCTCGATAAAGAACCATTCTCATGAGGACAGGAGGGTAAAAAAGCCCTCTATGACTCATAAAAAAGGTCCATTCGTTTTAAATTGGCAGGAATTTGCTGTACCCCTGCCGAGTGGTGAGTGGTGAGCTTTCTTCACCTTCTAACGCACTGCTTGCATATTGGATCGGTCGATATTTGACGGAACTTTAGACCTTTTTAGTCAACTTTAATGTTCCCTGTCAACTCTAACCTAAAGACCGGGAGACCTTTTCAGAATCTCCCGGTCGGGCGTGGTTGGACAAATTAACCCAATAACTTAAGGGCCATCATGCTATTTTGATTTGCTTGGCTCAAAACGGAAATCCCAGCTGACGCAAGAATATTGTTTTTGGCCATTTCTGAAGACTCAACGGCCACATCGGTATCTCGAATTCGGCTGTTCGCTGAAGACAGATTTTCATCATAGATATTTAAATTATTCACTGTCGATTGTAATCTGTTTTGGAGGGCGCCTAATTCAGCTCGATTTCCAACAAGAGTCTTCACCGCTTCATCGACGAGGTCAAGATTGTTTCTAGCCGATTCTTTATCAACAGTACTCAAACTTGATAAATTGAGTTGTTCCAACGAGACATTGGTTTTGGCCGTATCATAAGTAAACCGATCTTCCATCGGATTGTTATGAGTTCCTACCTGAATATCTAGAGCCTCTCCTTCACCATTGAGAAGCTTCTTGCCGTTGAATTCTGTGGTACTCGAAATTCGATTTACTTCTTCCTTCAACTGCTGAACTTCCTTGTCCACAAAACCTCGTTCAGTATCGCCAATGGTATCCGAAGCAGCTTGAATCGACAATTCACGAAATCGGGTCAGAATATTCCCAATCTCATTCATTCCACCTTCAGCCGTCTGAATCATGGAGACCCCATCATTCGCATTTTTTACATCCTGACGAATGGACCGAATTTGCCCCTTCATCTTTTCGGAAATCGCTAGACCAGCTGCATCATCTGCCGCCCGATTGATTCTTGATCCCGAAGCCATATGTTCGAGAGAATCTTTTTGGGCAGCGCTATTGATTCCAAAATGTCGCTGAGCCACTAAAGCCTGAACGTTTGTATTAATCCTAAGTCCCATATTCACCACTCCCAGAAATCATTCCCACTGAGTATCAAACCGCCACGACTTGAACTTGAAAGAATGAGCTTTTTTTAGTGACCTCATATGAACCCATTTTCATACTATTTGATCACTGTTACTTACTAATTCGATCAACTACTGTTTTAACTTTAGACAATTTTGATCAACTTAATAAAATTCGAAGTTAAAGAGTGAAATGAATAGATAACGCCCTATTTAAACGCTAGAAATAATATCTGCGACGGAGTAAGGGTCTACTTGTCTCAAATAAAGTTTTTCTAACAACTCTACCCCCGAAGAGGTTTCGAATGCTGCAAAGACTGATTGATTGAGTCGTTCAATGAGGATATCGGCAACCTCGTTCTTTAAAAACTCACGCGCCTTCAGCTCCCTTTTGCCACTTTTCGTTAAAAAAGTCTGATGGGATTCTATCTCTTGTATCAATTCTTGAATTCCTCGATCTCGAACAGCCTCAGTTTTTTGGACTGGCATGATCCAACTCGTTTCATCATGAGGGGACATTCCCACCATCGTAATCAATTCTTTGACGAGTTGATCCGCATCTGGACGATCCGACTTATTCACTGCAAAGACATCTGCTATCTCCATAAGTCCAGCCTTCATCACCTGAATGGAGTCGCCACTTTCCGGAACTAAGACCACCACAATCGTTTGCGCCAATCGAAGGATATCTAACTCGGTCTGACCTACCCCCGCCGTTTCAACTAGGATCACATCGTAACCTGCTGCATCCAGTACAAGCACCACCTCTTTGGTGGCGTGTGATAACCCTCCATGTTTGCCTCGAGTTCCTAAAGAGCGAATATAGACACCCCGATCACCCGAGTGCTGTTGCATTCGAATTCGATCCCCTAAAATGGCACCTCCGGAAAATGGACTGGAAGGGTCTATGGCCACAATAGCGACTCGCTTACCTTCAGCACGGAGTCGGGCTGTGATTCGATCCACCAACGTAGATTTACCCGCTCCAGGGGGCCCCGTGATACCCCAAATCTGAGCCCGGCCTGTATGAGGGTAGAGCTGGGTCATCAAACCCGGTAGATCTTTATCACGATTCTCAAACTTAGAAATGAGCCGTGCAAGGGCAAGCCTGTGACCAGAAAGCATGTCTTCGATTAATTTCATCATTTACCCATCCCAAGAAAAACACGATATTTCAACCTGGATCCCGATCCAGTTTTCAACAGCATGAATAAGAGCCAAATTAAGAGTGAGTTAAGGGATCTAAAGGAACAGCCACTGAAGGCTGAGCAAGGGGTAACGGCTCAGCTGGCAACACACTGGGACCCCCAGAGGGCACAACAAGTGGCGCTACTGATACATAGGGAATGGGCGAAGTGGATACTCCTGGGTTCGAAATCAACGGAGAGGACTCAACGTTGATCAAGTACTTATTTAAAATAGCGAAATCTCCATCGGTTTTACGCCAAAGCCCAAAAACATTGGTTGGCTGAACCAGCTCGTACGTCCCCTGCGGAGTTACATCCAGTCGTCGATAAAAAACCCATTCGCTGATCTTCCGATACCGATAGACGGCACATCTCAAGTATCTAGAGTCATGAAACTCCGAAATAAAAGCCCTTGCAATCGGTGCTATAAATTCAAATGTCTCAAGGACCTTTTTTTGACGTTCTTCAACATAGGCTTCAGTTTTCAAATCCCCCTCAAGCTTCAACAATTTACCATAAAAGCACCAATGTAAACGAACAGGATCGCTTTTGACGAGTTCACGGTACCCTTGCTGCAACTCCTGTAGGCTCTGAGTGAAGCTAATCAGTTTCCTAAAATCATGATCGCAGTTCAAAGCAAACTCGGGCATCATTGGAGCCCGTTTATCCATAAATAAAACTGAAATATCATTTAAGTCACTCCCTTCTGGGTGAGGGACTTGAGTGTAATCGGGTGGGTCTACCGGCAGCACTGGTGTCACCTCTGTAGTCGAACATCCTCCCCAAAGAACCATCCAAAAAAAAGCCAATAATAAACCAAAATTGAGAGTACTTTTGCGTGACACTGAAATTGAATCGGCAAAAAATACCTGGTTCATTAGCTTTTGCTCCATTTTTCATAAAAAAATCAAGTCAATACCTAATATACCGAATAGATCTATAGTAAGGAGTCCTAAAAAACTTTGAAGACCTCCTCGTTATTCCTAATGGGATTTATAATATTTTTCTTTGAGGCATTTACTTCTAAAGTATTTGCCTCTGACTCCACCAATCAGCCCGTAGCGTCCCTCAGCGCTGTTCCAAGTAAGGACAGCCACGAAAGAAATTTCTACGAAGTCATGGACGATGTTCTGGGGGACTTTGAGTATGACTTAAAAAACGGAAATGTGAGCGGACTAAAAGACCTATCCATTCGGAACATTGCAGCTAGCGAGAACATCCCTCCTTCCTTTAAAAGCCACTTAGAACTCTTGGTAACAGAGAGAATCCTGAGGAACTCCAAAACCCGTGTTCTTCAATGCCTCCCTTGTAAAGCAAAAAAAACCACCCTCAATGGGGATCAGGTCACTATTAGTTCTCCAGATACCAATCCAACTGAACTGGCGCGCATCGCAAAGATCTCTGGAATTGAACATTATATGGATCTTGCCTTTCTTTATGCCCCCTCTGGAATCATCCTCTCGATGTACATCACTGATCCTGAATCTCAGAGCATCATCTGGTCTAGAAGTTACAATTCTGAGACCTCTCTCGCTTCGGCATTCCGTCGCGGAGTCGACTACAACCAAATCGATGAGGCCAGAAAAACGACGGAATATTCCCCCGCCATTCAAAGTAGACTCACCCTTTATTACCTTTTTGAACCGGATTTACCCTCAACTTCAGGATGCTTAGCGCTAGGCTATAGAATGGTCGAACGCTACGACAACCGGAAAAAAGAGGTGGGTTTTGAAGCCAATTACATGACCAATGCATCGACATTGATCAACAGCGCCGGCGCTTCTCCCCAAGATATTTATGCGGGACTAGGATTTAACCTGACGTTGATTTTCATACACGCATGGAATTTCATTGGAGAAGAGGAAAATTACAACAAAATTCGTGGCAGTGCCTTTGTAGGTGTAGGTGGGACCTATGCTTCAGGCTTTCTTGGGGGTCTCATTCGTACCGGATACGAATGGAGAATGGCAAAACACTTTGGAGTCTCCCTGACCTTAGGATATCGGCCTCAGACCAGCGCCTTTATCTCAGGAACAACATCTGGAACAATTAGCGGACTCGAATATGGTTTGGGAATTAATTTTCTATTTTAAGAAAGGAAGAAGTGCCAGCTCAAAAACCGAGTTTTTTAGAAATCCTTAAGGCCCTCATATTGAGCAGCCCATTCCTCATTCTCATTGGATCATTACAATGTGGCTGTGGAACCTTAAAAAAAACTCTAGGAATCAATGACGACGAGAATCTTAAGCCGATTTCAAATCCTTTTTACTCGTATCATCCGAACGCAAGCGGAGAGAATCCTCCCATGATACTCCGAAGTAAAAAAGGGGACCGCTCCTTTGAGGTCGAAATTCCGGATAGAACGCAGCAGCTCAGCGATTTTGTGATCCCGCTTTCACCAGAATTCTCCGAAACCAAAGGGGGCTCGCTGGATCACGCCAACCGACTCAGTAACGACGGCAATCCAATGCCTGACGATACCTATAAAGCTCGAACTGCGAACGCCACAGACCATGAAATTACCCGCGGATTCTCCCAAGGATCTCTCGATAGTATAAGTAAAAGAACTGAAATCGAACACAACCTCAACCTGATGCCAAGCGAGGAAGAAACCCCTAGAGAAGGTGCTCCTAGCTACCTTGCAGGAATGGATCACATTAAACAACTGTACAGAACCACTCGTTTCGAAGCAGCCTTACTTGAAACTGATGACATGATCAGAAAATATCAGACAGACCCTCAACTCTACCAGATGAGAGGCACACTTTTGGAACGCTTAGGCAGAAAAGAAATGGCGCTTAAATCTTGGTCCCAGTCACTTCGGTTGGACCCCAAGAATGACAGCCTTCGAAAATTCGTAGACCGCAAACAACCCCACGCAACAGTTGAGTCACCATGAGGAACTATCGCTGGAACTTCATTTTACTTGCATTATTTACCTCGACGACAAGCCAAGCAAAAGTCAATTTGATCGATATCACAAAGAAAACTGCTGAAAACCAAGTTCGGCATTTACTGGAGCCTGTGTTAGATAAGTTCTGCCATGAATCCTGTAAACTCATGAGCGTCAGTGTATCAGTCGATATTGCGGTCAACGAAGAAATAGCCCCAGGATTTGACGAGGTCGAAGCTAGAAAAACAAACGAATTGGCGCCAACCGCTGCCCAAGCAAAAATACTCATTGACGATAAGGTAGGCCCCATCTCTAGAAACAAGCTACTCGATCTTCTTCAACAGTATCTAGATACACTCGATTTTCCAGTTAAAATTGACACCCAAATTGCCCACTTCCCACTTCCGCAGGGCTCGGAGAGTAAAATTGCTGACTTGAGGGATCGAATCACAAAGCAGTTCATCAGCTCAACAGAGGATCTCCTTCGTCAGTTTTGTCCAAATCATTGCCTCCTCGCCGATTACAATCTTCAGGCAGATGTAGTGAATGGAGAGGAGGCCCAATATGGGGGCTCAGGTGAATTTATTCAGGATGGAGATACCGCAATTCGAATTAAAGGGATTTCAGCAACCCTCATGATGGACGAAGCTCTTACCAAAGACGAACAAAATAACCTTTTAGAAATGGCAAGATTAAAAACAAATTCATTTAAAAATGTAGTTTTTAATGCAAAAGTCTTCAAATTTCCTCATCCCGCTCCGATTCCTGTCAATAGAACCATCGCTTCAATGCCAGCTGATTCGAACGGAGAAGATTCAAAAAATTCTACTAACGCTAATAATAAAACACAGAATACCTCCACAGCGAGCAATATTGCATCGGAAAAAAATGTTTCCCAAAAGAACACATCAGAAAATACATCTTCAAATAATACAAAACAAGAAAGATTCGAAAGAATTGAGAAAATTGAAAGAGTTGAGAATGGAGACGCAGTTCAGGCAGAACTTCAAAAATTCAAGGTCTTTGGACTTATTTTTTCTTGTTCTGTATTAGCACTTCTCATTTTCATTGCTATGACTCATATCAAATTCGGATCCGGATCTGCTGATCAGGGTCCGTCTAGAATCCAAAGGGTGATTGAAAGCATCACGTCAGATCCAATAACACAAACTTCTAGTCAGTCTACTGAATCCCTCCCTAATAGCGATATTTCCAACTCCGGAGACGCCAAGTTACATTCTGTTTCAAAACGCTACGAAATTGAACTCCTCACCGAAGAGCTAACAGCGATTTATGCCCAACAACCCAAGGTAGCGAAGCACGTCTTCACCAGAATTTTAACTGAGGAAGGAGTTGAAACCACTTCTGAGTGTATCCATATTTTTGGCGAGGGTATCGTCATCGATATGCTTCGTGACCCAAGCTTACAAAGCGACCTAAACCAACTCATGGAGTTCTACGCTAAAAATTCCTTTGAATTGAATGATAATGAAAAGTTAGATCTCCTCAGAAAACTAAATAATCGAACTATTGCAGGAAAGCTCGCACTGTTAGGAAATCGGTCTTCAAATATATTTGATTTCCTGTCCGAAATGGATGGACTTCAAATTCTTGAATTAGTCCGAACAGAATCTCTCACTGTCAAGTCCATAGTTCTGACTCAATGCGATCCCCAGAAGCGATCGGTAGTTTATGCCCAAATGAGTCCTGAGATTAGAATGCAACTTCTGACAGAGCTATCTAGAATTGACTACCTCCCCAGAGACTACATTTTCAACGTTGCCACCGCCCTGAAGCGTAAAAAGAGGGAAAATCCAAGGCTAAATACCGAAGCCCTTCCTGGCTCTGAAGTCTTGGTCAGTCTTCTTGAGCGAACTGGGCAATCGATGCAAAGAAATGTTGTAAAGACACTTGAAGCTAGCAACCCAGATAGCGCTCGGACACTCATGGGAAAACTCGTGAGTATCGACACTCTCAAATACCTCAGAGATGGTCAACTCCTCGAGGTTGTTCTAAGTCTCAAACATGATGAACTGATTCAATTCCTAAAAGGATCTCCGGACGAAGTCCGCACTTCTATTTTCGCTAAATCACCGAAAGATCTGGTCTTGGAGCTGGAGGACGAACTTGCCCAAGTTGGAGTAATTAGTCGAGAAGTTTACCAAGGTATTGAAAGAAAAATACTCAACAGAATCAAAGTCATGTCTAATGAGGGACATATTAACCTAATTGAAACTAACGAAAGAATGTTCTCAGGTGATCTTCAGGACACTTCTTTTATTCAAACTACTGCTGGAATTGAAGAAATTAAAGACAATGTTAGGAATATAAAAAAGGTTGCCGGATGGTAAACTCAAACCTTAAACCAACTGTTAATCACCTGCAGGATGTCATCCTATTTAACTCTTTTTCTCCTGCTGAACTCGCGATTTTAATCACAAAAGGAACTGGGGTCCATTATGAACCCCATTCCAATGTTGTAATCGAAGGAGAACTTAGCTGGGGCCTATACATTATTTTAGAAGGACTTCTTGGAGTCTACAAAACAAATAAAATGACTGCACAAAGCTTTGATGTGGGTCAACTGAGAGCCTCAAACTTCTTTGGAGAAATGTCGCTCATTGATGACAATCCTAGGTCCGCAACTGTTAAGGCTCTAACCGATTGTGAACTCTTTTATATTTCAAAAGATAATTTCCTAGAATTTTTAGATCAGATTCCAAATTTAAAACTCAATTTTTATACTAAATGCGTACAGACACTCGTCAATCGTCTCAGAGAGCTAGACGACAACTATGTCATTAGTCAATATCAGCTTTGGCAAACTGCATTGACGAAGGAAGGTAAATCCAAATGAACTTCTCTTCCATTATCGGTCTCCTGCTCGGAGGTGCGATTATGTACGAAGCCCTCAGCGGAACTACCGGAGATTTTCGGTTTTTTCTAGATTTTCACGGAATTTTGATTGTTTGCGGAGGAACATTAGCCGCAGCCAGCATCAGCTTTCCGATCAAAGATATTTTGCTTTTACTCAAAGTATTTGTTCTGAGGGTCTTAGGACGCCACCAGGTCAACTATCAACAGATCATTTCTCAAATCCTAGAACTCAACAAAAAAGCGGGGCTCGGCAATACTGCCCTCAATGAACACTTACCGTCTCTAAAACATGAGTTTCTTCGGGAAGCGGTCTCTCTGGTGATTTCCGGGGTATTAACTGAGGCAGAGATTCGATCCACACTTGAACAAAGACTGAAAACAACTGAGAGCCGATATTTACGGGAAGCGAATATGTTTCGAACCATTGGACGATTTCCACCTGCTTTTGGTCTATTGGCGACTACATTAGGTATGATCGGTCTCCTCCAGAAAATTGGCCAGCCCGATAGCCAGAAGCTCATAGGTCCCGCGATGTCAGTAGGTCTCATAGGAACTCTCTATGGAATTGCGCTTTCGAATCTCATTTTCATACCTATTGCTGAAAATCTGACTGAAAAAACACATGAAGAAATGGCTCTCAGGAAAATGGTTGTAGAAGGAATCGTCCTACTCAAGGCACAGGTAAATCCGATTACCCTGCGAGAGAGACTCAATTCTTATGTTCTCCCTAAACATCGTATTGTGCGAAAGGCATCCTAGGTAGAAAAACAAAACACCCTATGCCATTCAAAGATCGAACTCCAAAACAAACCAACAATGAAGAATTTAGAAACCACAACACGAATCGGGACGACACCCCTGCTGAGTTCCACGACGAATCCAACTGGCTCGTGTCCTATGCCGACATGATGACCCTCCTTTGCGGGTTCTTTATCATGCTTTTTAGTATGGCTAAAATGGATACACCAGAATACGATGGATTCAAAGAGTCGATCGTGAAGCAATTCGGAGGAGAATATGTTTCGCCTACAAAGGAACTTGCTAAATTTGCTGGAAAAATGATCCAACAACTTGGAATACAGGCCACAACGAGTATTAAATCAGATTATTTTGGAATTTCTATCGTCTTCGAGTCCACTATTTTCTTTGAGACTCTCAGCGCCGACGTCAGCCCAAATGGAAGTAGGATATTATTGGCACTGATTCAGGGAATCAAAACTAGGCAAATTTCAACTTCTAAAATTTATAAAATTGTGGTCGAGGGCCATACTGATCCACGGCCGATTGTCAGCGGAGAATATCCCTCAAATTGGGAACTTTCAGGTGCTCGTGCCGCCCGGGTAGTTCGTCTATTTTTAGAGCAGGGTTTCGCCCCTGACCACCTCACTGCCATCGGCTATGCCGATACCCATCCACAGGTGATTGCCCGCTCTCCTTCTGGCTACTGGGACGAAGCTGCCCTGGCAAAAAATCGCAGAGTGGTATTGCGAATCCTGGAACCCAAGGTCGACTCAATCCCTTTTCCAGACGACGGCAAAATGAAAGTTCTGGATCCAGAACTTTCAAAACCCCCGAATGGAGCGCTTTCGGCAAACACTGCCCATTGACGCGAGTTCGCCCAACTGGGATTCTATTGAAAGGAGAGCTAGAGTATGCAATGGAGCTGCCCTCATTGTGGAATCATATTAGCAGTAGCAAATGATGTGTTAGGAACGGGATGGTCATTTTCTCGTTGCTATAAGTGTGGCGGCTTTGCTCTGATTCGACGAGCTGAAGTCAACATTATCAAGGTCGATAAAGCCCCCCCGGGAGAAAAAATTATCCTACCGGAAGCATCGAATGATCCCACTATCAATCTCATGAATGAGGAAGCTACAAAGAAAGCAGCTCAATACATCCAAAAACCTATTGGCCCAGCTGGTCCAGCTCCAGTGTCAACTTCACCAGCACCTGTCCATATCATGGGCCCGCCTCCGTTTCTTCATTCACCTCAGCACTTCACCACAATGGATATCTCCAGGGCCACTCTTCCTGAGCCGCTGCCAGAAATTTCAGGCCCCCAAAAAAAATCGGGGGCACTCCCTTTCGGAATTTCTGCAGCAACTGTCCTCATGGTAGTTTCGGGTGCTTACCTCTATATTCAAGGGCAAGCCCTGTGGACGAAAACCCGCGAATTGGCCACAAAGGCCACTTTTCTTTCCATTCCGGCCACACCTGGCACCCCTGAAAATTTGAGTGTTATTGCATCCATTGCACCCCCTACATCTATGACGGACCAGGTGCAAATCAGTGCAATGGCCCCTGAAAAACCAATAGAATCCATGACCCCAAAAACAACCCCAGTAAAGCCTTTACTGATGGTTCAAATTCGGTCGGAGCAGGCTAATCTCCACTCCGGTCCTGGGCTTCAGTTTCCAATTGTAGGTATCGCCATACCTTCAAGCCGTTATCAGGTTGCTGAATGGAATAATCGTTGGTTTAAAATTTTAATTCAAAAACCAAAAGATCTATCTGGAAAAAGTGAACAAGGAACTGGATGGATTCGTAACGATCTGGTGCAGGTCATCCCCCCAGGGATTCACTAAAAGAAAGTTCTGGGTCACAACGCCAAATATCAACCCACTTGGCTAACCTACCTGACCTCAGAGCTTCAAAACGCCGTAATCGTTTACAAACTGCATGTTTAAACTCTGGACCAGCGTCATAGCGATTATCACTCATAAAAAGAACAGGTAATTTGAGCACTGGCCAGTCAGGTCCCCACTGATCGGATATCCCTAAGTCCGGCCACTCATCTCTTTCCTTGAAGTCTCTAGGAACAAAGGTAACTCGATTTTTCTCGCCCAAATTAAACGCAAGCTGAGAGGCAGTCTGATATCTAGAGCCAACCACCGGGAGAGCACGAGACGATCCGGGCAATTCCCTATCCAAAAATGCAGCTAAATCTCTCCATCCATAGAGATCATTGGTCACATCCAACCTGGGATCAAATGAAAAACCAGAATTGCCTTGAACCAGCCAATGACCCAATGAAACATGACAGAGGACTAAAATGAGCGCCCCCATGGACAGGCCATAGCCGACCTGAAATCGGATCCAGCGCCACTTTTTGTCATCCTGAGAAACAGTGGCCAACCCGAGAGCAATCGGCCAGCCCACGATAAAAGCCCAATGGGGCTTAAAATCTGAAAATAAAGGCTGAATGCAAAAAACCAAGGCTGCTGGAACCGTCCAAACACTCACCCATTGCAATACCCTCTCTGATTGACTCCAAAAGCGAAATACTCTTCCGATCAGGACCCAACCGAACCCAACCAAAAGAGGTCCACAGAGCAGGAGCTCAATTCCCCAGAATCTTAGATACCTTGACCAAGAAGTTTCTCCGCCAGAATGGCGATCACGAACTTGATACAATAGAGAGGCCCACTCATGGCCCGAATTCCAAATGACAATTGGTAATGAAGCTAAAAACAAACCACAACCCAATACCAGATAGGCGCGATTTCTACGTGGTGAAGGAGCCCACAAATACACTGACAATAGAGCCGAAAAAACAGCTAGAATTCCAGAGTATTTTGAAAGCACAACCCAACATGCACTCAATCCTAAACCAAAATAATTCCAAAAAAAAAGGCTTTTTTTATTGGAATTAAAATAATTTTTAGAATTAAAACAGATCATCCAACTAAATACAAACAAAGCCGTCCAACTCAAAAATAGCGGAATATCAGGAACCATCATCCAAGAAAGAGAAAAGAACCCATAGAAAGAAACCAATACCCAAAATCCGCGATCTCTTTTAGACTTTTCGAGGCCCACCCTTTCCAACCAAAAAACCGCTAGCGCTAAAATGAGACCTGTTGCCAAAGCTGCCGGCAGGCGAACTAGACCCGCAGAATGATTGCCAAAAATCCACCCCAATCCAAATTGAAAACCTGCAATCAGCCAAGCTACCCCTGGTGGATGAAATGCATACCCAAGCGCCGGTTTCTGGGCCAAAACCCAATAGTAAGCTTCGTCATCACTCAAACCCAAAAAAGATCCATGAATCAATAAAAGTCCAAAAATAAAAAAAGGCTTCCAATAATTTTTGAACACTTGAACTAACCTCCCGGTTTTTCTAAATTCCGAGCGGCATAACTAGGTACTGCAAACTGAATCATCGTTCGGATTCCCTGACTAAATTTTTTCCAGTAGCCTTGCGCTTTTTTTGGATCTGCAGACGGAAGCTCTAAAGTTAAGGTAGGTATTCCAAGCTCCCGCCCAGCATAATTTCCAAGTGAACCTGGAAAGTAGCCGCTCGAAGTAGCATTGAGCCGTCGTCTCAATCGATCACACTCTTGGGTATAATCATTCGGAAAGCGAGAAAGCAAAAGTGCACTCGGCCCATCATAATCTAAAAAATTGAGTGGAGAATGAATCGAAAGTATTTTTTGAGGTCGAACCCTCCGAATGAGTTCCTCTTGAAACAAGGTTTCGGGCTCAGAACTGGGCTCATTCCCAGGAAACCTTCGAGGATCTTTTTTATATCGGACCTTCCAAGAAGCTAAGGCTTTGACTTTCCAATCCCGAGTGGGGAAATTACGATTGACGTCGACGCCGTGAGCATTCATTCGGGTTCTAGGTGTGCTCAAAAATCCATCTGGATTCACTAATGGAGCGACTACGACTCGAGTCTTCACAAGTTGGCCTTGTCTTTCCTTTACCCAATGAGCCAGTTGGACGGCCAAATAGAAGGGTGTAATTTCATCTCCATGAACGGTAGAAAATATAAGCGTGGTATTTTCAGCATTGTGATCTCCAAACTCAGCGTAAACCAGCGGCCGCCCCTGAACCGAGTTTCCAGCCAACTGCCAATCAATCCCTTCACAGGGGTCTATATTCCACTCCAGAATCGTGACGGATTCTCGAACTTCTCTGCACCATTTTTGAATGAGTTCACTCTGCAATTGTAATTTCGCTATTTCAACCCCATTGACAGCCAGAGCAAATTCACAGGCCATTAATAAAAACAAGTTAAAAAATGCTATTTTTAAATGATATTTTTTGTAAAATTTAAATGCCTTCATGGACACCTATAAATCTCAAAATTAACTATTTTAATTGCGACTGAGCCTGCGGTGAGCAAAATACCACTTTCCCAAAGCCGCTAAAACTAAAGCCGCTAACACGAAAAAAATACTATGCTCAATTCTCTGAATCACTCTCACCACTTTATCCAACTCATCGCCAAAACAATAAACTGCCCCAATAATCGTGGGCACACTAATCAAAGCCGCTAGGCCATCATAAAACAAAAAAACTGGATAAGGCAAATGAAGGGTGCCTGAGGAAAAAAAGATAGGAGCACGAAGGCCAGGCATAAATCGAGCGACAAAAATCAATTTATTACCCCGCTGATGAAATTTTTCTCGAACTGAATTCAGCCGTTCATCTGGCAATAATCTATGGAAAAGCCACCGCTTTGTCAACTTACGTCCGTACTTAACACCTAACCAAAATATTACAGAATCTCCAAGAATTACGCCTATATATGCCACTACTATAGTAACCCACAAACGAGTTAACCCATAGTAAGCGGAGAGGCCTGCAGCAAACAAAGTAATGTCTTCAGGAATGGGCAACCCTAATCCACAAATAAGAAGAATTCCAAAAATCAGAAAATAAGGAGTAGGACCATAAAAACTGAGAAGAATATCGACAATTTTATCCATTTATATTGCTCTTTTTCTCTTTCATAGCAGATTTAGCCAGTTGATACTACCTCCTGATTCATGATATCCGAGCCCCTATGCACAGTCCAAGTATTCATATTGTCGGCGGTGGTTTAGCTGGCAGTGAGGCCGCCTATTTTTTAGCTGAAAACGGAATTTCTGTCGTTCTCCATGAAATGAGACCCAAATCGACGACTCCTGCACATAAAACAGAACGGTATGCCGAGCTTGTTTGCAGCAATTCATTTAAATCTAAAGCGTCAACCTCAGCTCCTGGCATGTTGAAAGCAGAGATGAACCACGCAGGCTCCCTCATTCTTCGATGTGCTGACACCTCTACAGTTCCCGGAGGCGAAGCACTCGCCGTAGATCGAGATATTTTTTCGGAAACCGTCACCCGAGCCCTTAAATCTCATCCGAACATTACTCCGATTACCGAAGAGGTAACAGCACCGATACCGGGTAGCTTAACTCTTTTTGCTACTGGTCCCCTCACTTCCGACGGAGTCAGCCAGTGGCTTGCCCGATCAACCGCCGAGGATGACCTCTATTTTTATGATGCAATTGCACCCGTTATCGACGCTTCCTCCATTGATATGGAGTATGCTTTTTTAGCCAATCGTTATAACAAAGGTGACGAAGAAGCCTATCTCAATTGCCCGATGAATCAGGCCCAATATGAATCCTTTGTCGATGCTCTTTTAACAGGAGAAAAAGTTTTACCGAAAGCTTTTGAAAAAGAAAAATATTTTCAAGGCTGCCAACCCATAGAAGTCATCGCAGAATCAGGCAGGGACAGTCTGAGATATGGCCCAATGAAGCCGGTAGGCCTCATTGACCCTAGAACCCAAAAACGTCCTTATGCAGTCGTCCAATTGCGACCTGAAAACCAATCTAAAACTGCCTACAATATTGTAGGCTTTCAAACCAAGCTAAAATACGGAGATCAGGCGCGTGTGTTCCGCCTCATCCCAGCGCTGCACAAAACGGAGTTTTTAAGACTGGGCTCGATTCATCGCAATACCTATGTTTGCGGTCCTCGAGTGCTTCGCCCTGACTTATCCATTAAGGGACATCCTCATGTCTACCTTGCAGGCCAAATGACAGGAGTCGAAGGATATATTGAATCTGCCGCTTGCGGAATGTTAGCAGCTATTTTCATTTTACAACGACTCCGAAACCAACCCCACCAAGCTCCCCCAGCAAATACGGCTACTGGAGCACTTCTCCGACATATCACGGGCTCTGACCCAAAACACTATTCTCCTTCAAATATGCACTTTGGACTCCTGGACCCTCATTACTTTGAAAATATGACCGGCCTAAACCGAGACGACTCTCGTCATGCTATGGCAATTCAGGCGTTTGAGAATTTTTCCCGTTGGAAGTCCCAAGTTCCATCGTTCACAAAGGATTTATAGAATGAGATCACAATTTGCCTCCTCACGTTCCATTTCGGGACGTATTTTTTCTGGCCCTTTTCTCATAGGCATTGCCGCATTACTTTGGGCAACAGATGCATTGGTCCGATACCCTGCAATTAACTCAGTTGATCCTACTTTCATTATCTTTATTGAACATCTATTGGGCGTGACCCTGCTGACCCCTTGGATCTACAGGCATCATCGTAAAAATGTCTTTTCTCTCAGCCTCAAAGAATGGCTCGCTGCTGCGTTTTGTGGAATCGGAGGTTCTGCCCTAGCTAACGTGCTCTTCACTGCAAGCTTTCTCTACGTGAATCCTTCGGTGGCCGTTTTGCTACAAAAACTACAACCCGTCATGGTCATCTTCATTGCCTACTTATTTCTCGGGGAGAGACCCAATCGTAAATTCTTTTTATGGGGAGCAGTGGCATTAGGTGCAGGCATTGTACTCAGCTTTCCAAACCTGAACTTTCGCCCCCTCTCCCGAGGAGTCGATCTCCACTCTCAAGGAATTCAATACGCTTTAGGAGCCGCTTTTATTTGGGCGGCATCAACGGTAGCTGGCAAAATGCTCGTGTTACGAACCGCTCCCGTCTTAGCCACGTTTTGGCGATTTACCTTTGGACTAGTGACTCTGATTGTTTTGATGGCACTTGCAAAGAACCCCGGAAGCTGGTCCGTACTCAGCAACTCACAGACCTTCTCGTCTCTCCTCTATTTGAGCTTAGTGCCTGGGCTTTTTGCGATGCTGATCTATTATTCTGGTCTTTCCCGAACCCAGGCAAGCATTACGACATTTGTGGAACTGATCTACCCCATTGGCGCCGTAGTCTTAAATACCTTTTTTCTACATACACCACTAGAAACCATTCAAACGATAGCAGCCGCCATACTTCTCTGTGCAGTCACCTTAATTTCACTTTGAATGTTTGAAGAAGGTCCTAATCATGCTAAGTAGCAGGCTAATATGAAAACTATTACCGAATTTCCCAGCTTAAGCTTAAAAAACGCCTCTAAAGTGAAACTGGAGCTCATTGCAAGCGGAAAGACTCCTGAAGAACTCCCCCAGGCACTGGGAGAGACTCTCAAACTCGAAGGCGACAAGCTATCCTTCTTGATGTCAGCCCTTGAAATGGTCGGCGCAAAGCAAAATGATCTCAAACGAGTCGTTGTCTACGCTCTCAATGAAGGCGAAAAGGCTCCTGAAGGAACCATTCAAAAAGAAAACAATACTTTTTTAGTGGAGTACTACCCGCCTATGGGCGATAAAAATCTTGCGCGGGGCCGCCAGAATGATGCCCATCCCGGCGAGAACTCGAAAGGAAAACGAGGAAAGGGCCGGAATGACGGGAGAGGCGATCGAAAGCCTCCTCAAGGTCCCCAACAAAAAGCACCCAAGGCAAATACTTAAGGGTCTTTCTGCGGGCAACTCCATGTTCGATTTTTGTTGACTGGGATATCACTCAAGAAGAAAGTCAACCGTACATATGCCCTATCTGACTCGAATCAAGCGGATTTTACTCGGGGAACCGTTAACCAATCAAATGGCGATTCACGAGCTCATTCCGAAGTGGAAAGCGCTTGCACTTCTATCCTCGGATGCCTTGTCGTCAGTAGCATACGCCACGGAAGAAATCTTAATCCCTCTAGCAGCGTTTAGCGCTTTGGCAGTCACCTGGTCTATACCTATCGGTATCGCTATTACCCTCCTTCTGGTCATTTTAACGATTTCATATCGACAGACGATCGACGCCTATCCGAGTGGTGGTGGCGCTTACATTGTCGCAAAAGAGAATCTGGGCATCTATGCAGGCCTCATTGCAGGAGCGTCTCTGCTCGTTGACTATGTTCTCACGGTAGCCGTTTCAACTGCTTCAGGAGTAGAAAACTTAGCTTCGGCTTTTCCTGCTCTAAGTGAACACAAAGAGATCATAGGAGCCTTGATTATTTTTTTAATCATGGTCTTGAATCTGAGGGGAGTCAAAGAGTCAGCCACGCTTTTTGCGTTTCCTACCTATTTATTTATTATTTCCTTTATACTTTTGGTCGTTGTTGGATTTTACCGAGCCGCCTTTGGGGGGACTATCCCCGTGCCGCCGGCGGTCCATGAAATTTATCCAGCCGTGCCGCTTTTCCTGATTTTGCGAGCATTTTCTTCTGGCTGTACTGCACTCACTGGAATTGAAGCCATTTCAAATGGAATCCCCCTTTTCCAGCAGCCCTGCCAAAAAAACGCAAAAACCACAATGATTTGGATGGCCGGAATTTTAGGAGTTCTATTTCTTAGCATCACTTCGCTTTGCCATTTATACGGAATCATACCGAAAGAAGGAGAAACTGCGGTCTCTCTCCTTTCTCATGCGGTGTTTGGAAATGGATTTTTCTACTACCTGCTTCAGGGCTCCACTGCTCTGATTTTGTTTCTAGCTGCCAACACGAGTTATGCTGACTTCCCTCGACTGTCCTCTCTGCTAGCAAAGGA
This sequence comes from Oligoflexia bacterium, assembly GCA_031386075.1. Classification (GTDB taxonomy): domain Bacteria; phylum Bdellovibrionota; class UBA1018; order UBA1018; family UBA1018; genus CAIYTD01. Next base: position 2,331 of record JANNCA010000243.1, on the reverse strand, counting down.
CCGATTTCTTCCTCGGCAACTCGCCAGCTTAGGGGATCGACTTGTCTTTTCGAATGGAATTTTAGGCCTAAGCCTTGCGGCAATTTTTCTGCTGTGGATCTTTAAGGGTGAAACCCATCTTTTAATTCCTCTCTATGCCATTGGAGTCTTTTTATCCTTCACCCTTTCCCAAGGAGGGATGGTTCTTCATCATTTGAAGACTCGGCAACCTCACTGGGTACCGGCCCTCTGCTGCAATTTGCTTGGAGCAATTACCACAACAGTCATTCTCATTGTAATTGCCAGCACTAAATTTATGATGGGAGCCTGGATGGTGATCATTCTCATCCCTATCCTGGTCTTCATTTTGACTCGAATTCATGTCCATTACCTGAATGTTGGAAAAGAACTCACCCTTTTGGGTCAGACTCCTCCCAAGAAGCTCGACCCCTATAAACATTCGGTCATTGTGCCGATTTCTGGAATTCATCGTGGCGTGATAGAAGCCCTCAGGTATGCTCTATCGATTTCCGATGACGTTCGCGCGTGCTATGTTGAAATCGATTCTACCGCCACCGAAAAAATGCAAGCCGAGTGGCAAAGGTGGGCGAAAGAAGTCCCTTTTGTCGTCCTCAAATCTCCATACCGATCGGTCATTACCCCACTTTTAGAATATTTAGATGACCTTGAGGAAACGACTCACAGAGACCTGATTACGGTGATTATTCCAGAGTTTGTCACTTCAAAATGGCGCCATCAAGTGCTCCATAACCAAACGGCCTTGCTCATACGAGCGGCTCTTCTTTTCAAACCACGAAAAGTGGTCACCAGCGTGAGATACCACTTAAAAGATACCTGAAATGTTGGGGCCGAGCAGGAGTAACCCTCGCCCGTGCGCGAGCTCGAATAGTCAAAAACGACACGAATCCATTAGATTTTCAAAGTGGAGATTGAGGAATGCCTTGCACGCCAAGAGCACGATCAAAATGTTTAAAAGTTTCGTGAGAATCATCGAGTAGGCGCCGTCCTGGGCATAAAATAGGTTCGTTAGCAAACTCTGCCTCATCACCCTCTGAACTCAACTCAACTGCGGAGGCCCCTTCAGCCGCTATCCACTCGGGACCACACTTTTCTTTGATTTCGGCGATCACTTTTTCATATCTCTGCTGATCACGCTCTTCAAGGAGCTCAAGTTCTGCCACTCCTTCGGGTAAATACCGATAAAAAGCGGGTATTTCAGCAGACCATAACATGGGAGGCGAATAAAGAGCCTTGAGCTGCGGAGAGGTATGAGAGCGTTTACGAAAGGCGACACTCGTATTCAGATCGACTACCTCCCCATACTGAGTGGCCACCCAAAAATGAAAATTTTCACCCCAGCACCCAGCCCAAACAACCGATTGATCTTCCAATACCTCAACCCAAGCGACCTGACCATACATGACTCGAGACTCGATCCCAAAACGTTTGAGAGCCTCGACACAAGCTGCCGCTACCAGCAATGGAAAGTCAACACGGTCACCGGTCAGCCGGTCCACTACTCGACTCACGATTCGAGAAACATTTGCAATAATGGGCAATGGAGTACTGATCATTTCACTGTTTTGCATGATCGAATTTCTAAACTTTCCAAGCTAGGAAAGCAAATCCAATCCAACCCGCCAAGAATGCCGCCCCTCCGATAGGCGTGAGCATACCGATCCACTTAACATCCGTAAGCGCTAGAGTGTAAAGGCTGCCTGAAAAAACGACCACCCCAAACGTAAATGCTAGTCCACAAAAAAAGGTATTTGTTCCTAAATTTTGGGCAGCCCAGAGACCTAAGCCAATGAGCGCAATCGAATGATACATTTGATACTGAACCGCAATCAAATAGATAGAAAGTGCCTTTGGACTGAGCATCTCTTTGAGCACATGGCCCCCAAATGCTCCAAAAACAACACTCAAAAAACCACTCATCGCACCGATCATGATCCACTGTTTAGTGAGCATGGATTAATTCCAGGCCCCTTTGAATCATCTCGGCTTTCTCAGAGGATTCTATTGAAATTTCTTTGAGTCGAGCTCTTAAGTTTCCATCCCAAGAAACAGGTAGTTGGCGTTCCGAAATGATTTCTAACAATTCATAACGAAGAAGCCAATCGCTTGGATGTCTTTTCTCTAATTGAACGTAAATTGGGGTTAATTTCTCAATAAATTCGAGTTTTAACTTTCCCTCCACCTGTTCAGGTGGATTCAACTCCCGTAACTGACGAAGCTCGGAATAGAGGTCATTTAATTCTTGGTTATCTTCCGTTAAATTCGTCTTTTGCTTTCCTGATACCTGAATAGGCAACGCACCCTCTATCGGAT
>JANNCA010000225.1:0-21462 GCA_031386075.1 Oligoflexia bacterium | reverse complement strand
GCTCGTACGATTCGTATTCCTGTTCATATGATCGAGACGATTAATAAGCTCATTCGAACTTCTCGGTTGCTCGTCCAGCAGTTGGGGAGAGAGCCGACCCCGGAAGAAATTGCCGTTAAGATGGAGCTTCCAGTGGACAAGGTTCGGAAGGTTCTGAAAATTGCAAAGGAACCTATTTCACTTGAGACCCCTATCGGCGAAGAAGAAGATTCTTATCTCGGTGATTTTATTGAAGATAAGAAAATCATCAATCCGGCCGATGCAGTGATGAATATCAATCTTTCAGAGCAGACCCGTAAGGTCTTGGCAACCCTCACCCCTCGTGAGGAGAAGGTCCTTCGAATGCGATTTGGAATTGGCGAAAAATCAGACCATACACTCGAAGAAGTGGGTCAGGATTTCTTTGTCACCCGAGAACGTATCCGACAGATCGAAGCCAAGGCGCTTCGAAAGCTACGCCATCCCTCTCGCGCTAAGCTTTTGAAGGCATTCATAGATTCTTAAAGTCTTGAATATAAAGGCTCGTAGAATCTTAAAATAATTCCCTTGTACTTCTTTCATACCCACTGAATAATGATGAATGTAGGTGTGGAGAAGTTAATGTGTCATTCATCGTACGTGTGCGGCTTCTCTGTGGGGCTGGTTCACCCGTCAAGCAAAGGAGTGCTTTCCATGATGAAGCAGTTGAAGGGTGTTGTTTTATTGTCGGGTATCATTTTGGCGCTGACTTCGTCAGCAGCTCAGGCGAGAGTTCTCGTGGATGTCGTGGGCGCTCTCACTTATCCTTTGGCGACAGGAACTCCTGCGCCGTCAGGGAATCCGGGTTTAGGGGGGGGGTTGAACTTTAATTTCAAATTAGGCACTCGTGTGGCCCTTGAGGTGGGTGGTTTTTACCTATCTCGCGTTTATACCTCTGGAACTGCAAATACTTTGACGATGTTGGATGCTGAAGTCGGCTTGAAGTTCTATTTGTTGAGGGCACTGTTTTTAGATGGGGGCGGCTACGTAAATTACTACCTAACCAATCCGCAGGGACTCGCCGGAAGAGACCTCGGCCTTTTCGGCGGCTTAGGTCTTCAGATTCCCTTCAGTCCTACTTTTGCACTCCTTCTTAAGGGACATTACCATTATGCATTGCAGGCGATGACTTATTCGACAAAAACGATCACCCCCTCTGAGGCAATCGGCTTTGTCGGTTTCACGTTCGGCATGAATATGTTGAGTAAGTAGAGTTTTTATTTAATTGAGGGGTCTCTCGTGGTAGTGTTTGGGCCGCAGATCATGGAGGCCCATAGCTCAGCTGGTTAGAGCAGTCCGCTCATAACGGATTGGTCGGGGGTTCGAGTCCCTCTGGGCCTATTCTTCTTGAACTGCAGATGTATTAAAAAGAATTGAGATGAATGTGTTGCCCATGAGTTTGATCTAGATTGCGAATGAGTCGAATTGAAAATCAGTCAGTTTTAAATATCCTCAGTGCGCTAGACAAGCGGGCTTCTCCTCGGACAGCAGAAGACTGGGATTCTGTAGGGCTTCTACTTGGGGATTCCTCGCGACCCACCTCGGGTGCCGTCTTAGCTATTGATCTGACTTTTGAAGCCGTTGAACTCGCTAAGAGGCTCGGTTACTCTCTGATTATCAATCACCATCCCTGTATTTTTCCGAAAAACCATGGACTTTCACAAGTTTTAGCTGGAACCCCTGTCTATGAAGCGATTCGAAGCGGAATTGCAGTAGCCGCCTATCACACTAACTTTGATCAATGTGCTCTCGAAGTGCTTCATCAGGTCAGTCGCGGGCTAGGCCTAGAGCCTCAGGGGCGATTCGCGAAGTCCCTTTCCGGAAGTGTCGGAAGTTCCTCGCAGGAGGGCTATGGCTTTTGGGGTGAATTTCCTTCGCCCAGGGCCTTTTCAGATTTGGTTAAAGATGTTAAAAGCCTGTTCAATATACACGGGTTTTGGGTAACAAACCCCGTCCCTTCTTCTGTTGCAAGAGTCGGCTTTGTAGCGGGAAAAGGGGCTTCGTTCGTGGATGCTGCCGTTGCCTTGAAATGTGATTTATTCATTACAGGCGAAGCAGGGTACCATACCGCTCTCAGTGGATCACGTCGTGGAGTGACCCTCTTAGAGTTGGGGCATAGTCAAAGTGAAAGGTTTTTCATCGAAACGATGAAAGACTGGCTGACTGTGCTGAACATTCAGGTGGCCGAGGTCCAAACGCCGACACAGAAGATTTGGCAGGAGGTATGAAGTGAATCAGCCGCTCCCTTTGGTGGAACAGCTTAAGAGTTTAGAACATTTACAAGAATTGGATTTAAAAATCGATGCGCTGAAAAAGGATAAAAATTCTCTCCCATCGAATTTAAAGCTCATCGACGATTCCCTTCAGAAACTGGATTCATCTTTAAGCACGAAGAAAAATCTAGCTATTGAAGCCGAAAAAGTCTCGCGGCAAACTCAGGCTGCCCTGGAGCTCAATCGGGATCGTCTGAGTCGATCGACCTCCAAGCTAGAGGCCGTTCAAAATACCCAGGAATTCCAAGCAGCTAGCAAGGAAATTGATCAACTGAAAAAGTTGAACGTGACCCTAGAGGAGCAGTTGAAGAAGTCCGATGCGGACCTGGAAGTTCTCAAAAAGAGTTTAGCTGGCATTGAAAGCGAGATGAAGGGCCTGCAAGACCAGAGAAACGCTCAGGAAACTGAACTTTTAGGTCAAGATGATCAATTTACTTCGGAAATTGATCATCTTTTGAAGGAACGAGCAAAGTATTCAGGCTCTGTAGAAACCCGGACACTGGCTCAATATGATCGGGTCCGTGGCGCTCGGGGAGGCGTTGGGATTGTGCCGACCGTGAGTGGGCGTTGCAAAGGCTGCAATATGATGGTTCCCCCACAACTCTACAATGAAGTGCAGAGAGGCTCTACGCTGCATTCTTGTCCAAGCTGCCACAGACTTCTTTATGTTCCGGTCGTTGTGCCGGGCGTAGAGGTGGATTTAGGGATAGCCTCCCATCTTAAGTCAGCGTCTAAGTAGTCTTCAGTTCAAATTTGTGTTAAACACACGGTCTACTGATCCAGTAGAAACGCAGGACGGGCGGTCGCTGGTGGGTTGATTTCTTGGATGGGGCGAAAGCTCTTGAATCGAGATCGATCTGCTGGAGGAAAGTCCGGGCTCCAAAAAGCAAGGTACTGGCTAACGGCCAGGCACTTTTAATGTTTGCCGAAAGGCAACAGTAAGGGTGACGGAAAGTGCAACAGAAAATAAACCGCCGTTATGTATTATGCCTCAAGCCTAATACGTAGCGGTAAGGGCGAAACGGTGGGGTAAGAGCCCACCGCAGCTTCGGCGACGAAGATGGCATGGCAAACCCTACCTGGAGCAAGGCCAAATAGGGAGGTTATAGTTTGCTAGACTTATACCTCCGGGTAAGGCCGCTAGAGGCTCCTGGCAACAGGGGTCCCAGAGGAATGATCGCCTCCGCTGCTTCACTGTGGCGAAGACAGAACCCGGCTTATAGTCCTGCGTTTTTTTTATTTTGAGAGTATTCTTTTGAAGCCTAGCTTGCGACCTTGCTTGTAAAGTGATATGAGCGGGTATTATGAAAACATGGAGTGTGTCTGATTCCCTCAAGCTTTACAACATTGAGAATTGGGGAGATCAATACTTTAGTATTAACCCATCTGGTAATTTAACGGTTCATCCTCGTCGTGGAGAGGGAGCCGGTGTGGATCTGAGTAGTGTAGTCAAAGAGATTCGGGCACAAGGCTTAGGCATGCCTGTTCTGATTCGATTTCAGGATATTATCCGCCATCGAGTTGTTGCGTTGAATGAGTCTTTTCGTAAAGCCATTGCGGAGTTTGGTTATAAAGGTCACTACCAAGGTGTTTATCCGATTAAGGTCAACCAGATGCGTGAAGTGGTTGAGGAAATCGTCGATGCGGGCCGAGTCTATGACTTCGGTTTAGAGGCTGGATCTAAAGCAGAACTTGTAGCCGTCATTGCAATGAACACTTCTCCGAACGCGCTGATTATCTGTAATGGATATAAAGATTACGCTTTTATTAAAATTGCTCTCATGGCCCTTAAGTTAGGCAAACGAGTCATTATCGTCATCGAAAAGCTCTCCGAACTTTATCAGGTGATTGCTGCAGCTCGTGAAATGGGTGTCACCCCTCTCATCGGAATTCGCTCAAAGCTTTATTCCAAAGGGAGTGGCAAGTGGGAGTCCAGTGGAGGTGAGTTCGCTAAATTTGGTTTAACAACTCCAGAACTCCTCCATGCGGTGAATGTTTTGCGTGAAGAAGGTCTACAAGATAGTTTTAAGCTTCTTCATTTTCATATTGGTTCTCAGGTGACGAACATCAAGACAGTTCGGGACGCGGTCAAAGAAGGCGCTCGAATCTATGCAAAGCTCTGTAAAATGGGCTTGAACTTGGAGTATTTAGATGTCGGCGGTGGGTTAGGTGTCGACTACGATGGATCACGCACCAGTTTCGAAAGTTCCATTAATTATTCACTCCATGAATATGTCAGTGCGGTTGTCTATTCTGTTCAGGAGGTTTGCCAGGCCGAAGAGGTCCGTGAGCCCATCTTGGTTTCAGAAAGCGGACGAGCTCTCGTCGCGCATCACTCGGTCTTAATTGTGAATGTTTTCGGAAACATTGAGGTCGGCGCGACTCCCATGGAGATGGCCGAGACTCCTGATGAAGACGATGTTGTGAAGGAGATGCGCTATTTGTCGCACCATCTGACATCGAAGAATCTGCTCGAGCACTTTCACGATGCGTTGCAACGCAAAGAAGAAGCCTTGAGTAAGTTCAAACTAGGTTTCCTTTCTCTTGAGGACAAAGCCAAGGTTGAATATCTGTTCTGGCAAATTTGTAAAGTCATTCACAAAAACGCGGAGGGGCTGCGCTACGTCCCTGATGATGTGGAAGCCTTAAAGAAGCATTTGGCGGATCAATATCTTTGTAATTTTTCATTGTTTCAATCCATGCCAGATCATTGGGCGATTCAGCATCTTTTCCCGATTGTTCCGATTCATCGTCATGACGAAGAGCCGACTCATAATGCCACTCTGGTCGACATCACTTGTGACTCGGATGGGAAGGTCTGCAAATTTATTGACCTTAGAGATATTAAAGACACGCTGCCCCTGCATTCCTTTAAAAGTACCGAGCCCTATTACTTGGGTTTCTTCTTGATGGGGGCGTATCAAGATATTATGGGTGACCTGCATAATCTCTTCGGCCGTGTCAATGAAGTCCACGTTTTCCTCGATGACACCGAGCCCGGTGGATACTATATCGAAGAAGTCATTAAGGGCAATACGATCGCAGGGGTTCTGTCGTGGATCCAATATAGTGCAACTGACTTAGAAAAGCGCGTGAAAGAGCAAATTGATGCACGCGTTCGTGAAGGTCAAATTAAGCCCCGTGAAGGGGTTGAGCTCCAGAATTTCTACGAAGAAGTTCTTTACGGCTATACCTATGTTGACTTTGATCGACAGGCCAAGTCTCTTCAATTGACCCTCGATGGAATTACCCCAACTCGCACTGGAAATTCGGAGACGATCCCTGTAGAACATCCCCTATTGACCTAAAAAAGGGGGAGATATCATGGAGATTTTGAATCAGGGTTTCGATCATGTCGAGTATGTCCTGAATGATCTGCGTCCTATGGAGCAAGTTTTCCAAAGGATGGGCTTCGAAAAAATCGGAGACCGCAACCTCACCCGTCAGGGCACTAAAAGTGTTGTCCTGGCCCAGGGCTTGTTGCGGGTGGTGCTGACTCAAGCGTCCGGCGATTCACTGACGGATTCCGATTCGATTCGATTCTTAGAGAAACATGCTGAAGGGATTTGTGCCTTAGCGATCGAAGTCAAGGATGCAACCCGCGCATTCGAAGACGCGGTTAAAAGGGGTGCTCGTCCTGCGCGAGAGCCTCAAACTTTCCAAGCTCCAGTGGACCGTTCGGGTAAAACTGCCAGGGTCGTCCGATCCGAGATTTGGACTCCCGGAGATATTCGCTACGTGTTTATGGAGCGACACCTCCCGCAGCCATCGAGGGGTGAAGTGCCTTCACTCCTTTTTGATGAAGACACCTGGGTGACTCGCTTAGAGAGCCCGTCTCCATTGGGGATTCGGCAAATTGACCATCTCACGAACAACGTCGGTATCGGCGAGATGAAAAATTGGGTCGAGTACTACAAGGAAGTTTTTGGTTTTCAAGTGACCCGCCATTTTGATATTCGGACGGGTCGAACAGGATTGATTTCAGATGTGGTCGAATCCTCGGATCATCGCATTAAAGTCCCAATCAATGAGGCTACCGAGCCATCGAGTCAGGTTCAGGAGTTTGTAAACCGAATGAAGGGGGCAGGGGTTCAGCACCTGGCGCTTTTGACTACAGGGATTCAGGGGACTCTAGAAAAACTTCGGGAGCAAAACTTCAAGTTTTTGACTGTGCCTCATACTTACTACGAAGCCGTTCCGACTCGAATCCCCGGAGTCACAGAGAGCCTGAAGGATCTCGAAACTCTGGGGATTCTCCTGGATGGTGAAGGGGAAGGCTATTTACTTCAGATTTTCTCAGAAGAAATTTTAGGGCCTTTCTTTTTTGAATTGATTCAGCGTAAAGGCAATCAGGGGTTTGGTGAAGGAAATTTTAGGGCTCTTTTCGAGGCGATCGAACGAGATCAAACCAAGCGAGGAGTTCTTCCGATCCTAAACCGTACTGAAGGAGACCCAAGAGGGGGCAAAATCAGTACAAGAGCAAAATCACCCTAATCTATTTACTATTTTCAGGCATATTCCGATCCATCGCTTGATGGATGAAGATGGCTCTTTAGATCTCACGAAGATCTTCTTAGAGGAGATGCAACAAATCCTGGATGAGACCGAGACCATTCTGCTTTCGATGGAGGGATGAAATCCCTTCATGACCAAGGGGTTCATACGATCGCTCAAGACGAAGAGTCTTGTGTCGTTTTTGGGATGCTTAAGGCGGCAATTCAACTCGGGGCAGTCGACGAAGTCTTGCCTCTTTCGAGTATTGCCTTTCAATTGTTTGAGGCGCTTAAGAAAGGCTCTCAGAATGCAAAACGTTAGAGTTCCGAAGCATTTGGCAGACCTCCCAGACATCGAGAGGGTGCTGTGCCCAATGATGGGGCTCGTGAGGCTCTAAAGCTTGACGCTCCGCTTGTAAGTCCCAAAGCGCTGCAACCCCTCGAGACCCAGCCCGCTGGCTGGCAATCATATCCATAGGGGAATCTCCGACAAAGAGTGTCTGAGAAGCTTCGATTTTCATTCGAGAAAGGACCAAGTGAAGCCCCTCTGGAGAAGGCTTAGGTGAGCTCACATGATCGTTCGCAACGACAGTGATGAAGCGGTCTAAAAGGCGGTGGTATTTCAGAATCATCTCAGTCGTGGGCCAGCTTCGACCCGTAAAAATGGCGATAGGAATTCCGGTTGATTTTAATTTTTCGAGGAGTTCACCGACCCCCGAATGGAGGGGGATTTGTGCGAGGTGTTCGTCCGTGTAATCTCGGCAAGCTTGGTAGGCGGCTTCAGCTTTCTCAGCGCCGAGAATCTGGGCAAAGATCTCCCCTTCGCCGGTTCCGAAATACCGCATGATTTCCTCAGGGGTGTGCTTTCGGCCTCCTAACTTGAGGATACCATAATTGAATGCGTCGAAAGTGGTTGAAAGAGAATCCACTAATGTTCCATCTAAATCGAAAACAATACCTTTGATCATAATGAGTTTGAAAGTATCTCTCATGTGGGGTGGACAGGCAAGCGTTTTAGTCTTAATATGGGCCCCCTATGCTCTTGACTCAAATTCCCTCTTGTTTTAAGGCCCGCCGAGACCAGCTGATGAAATCCCATCCGGGAGCGACGTTTGTGTTCCCGTCGAATCCAGATTTTATTCGGAACTCTGACGTCCATTATTCGTTTCGCCAAGAAAGTCATTATTATTATTTAACTGGGTTTGAAGAGGTCGACTCTTGTTTGGTTTTGGCCCCTGCCCCATCCAAGCCGGAGGGGTATCAGATGATTTTGTTCGTTCAACCCCGGGATCCGGAAAAAGAAATGTGGGAAGGCGAACGCTACGGTCTAGAAGGGGCCCAAGCTATTTTTGGGGCTAATGAAGCTTTTCCTATTCAAGAATTTGCGAAAAAGCTTCCTGATTTTTTACTCGAAAGCGATCGAATTTTCTATCGTGTGGGACTGCATGCTGAGCGGGATCGACACATGGTCGAAATTCTCGAGTCTTGCCGGAGAGGTTTGGGGCGAACCGGTCGTTCTATGCTGTCGATTGAAGACCCTTCAGGTCCTGTGGGCGAAATGAGATTGTTCAAGGGCCCAGAAGAAGTCGAGCACCTTCGAAAGGGCTGTCAGGTCAGTGCTCTCGCTCATCTTGCGGTGATGAAAGAGGTTCGCCCAGGGATGAATGAATTCGAGGTGGAAGCTTCAGTCGATTATCACTTCCGCAAGGCGGGATGTGCCAGGCTAGGGTATCCCAGTATTGTTGCGGGAGGGAAGAATGCAACCTGCCTCCATTATCGTTCGAATAACGACGTGCTGAGGGACGGGGAGCTCCTGCTTATTGATGCCGGTGGAGAGTATCAATACTATTCGGCCGATATTACCCGAACTTTTCCAATTGGAAGAAAATTTACTCAGGATCAGGCCCAAGTTTATGACCTCGTTTTGCGATCTCAAAAAGTGGGTATCGAGATGACTCGACCTGGAGCTACCCTTCCTGGAATTCATAAACAGGTTTGTTTAACTCTCATTGACGGTCTCCTTTCTTTGGGATTGCTTAAGGGAAATTCAGACGGAATTCTTAAAAGTGGAGAATATAAACGGTTTTATCCGCACAATACAAGTCATTGGCTTGGAATGGACGTGCATGATGTGGGTCTTTATATTCAAAATGGGGAGCCCCGGCCTCTCGAGCCTGGGATGGTGTTGACGATTGAGCCTGGCTTTTATGTCCAGCCTTCTGATCGAGAAACTCCCCTGGGTTATCGAAACATTGGCATTCGAATTGAAGATGATATTCTCGTGACCGCCCAAGGCTGTGAAGTCTTGAGCGCAGAAGTTCCTAAGGAACGATCCGAGATCGAGGCATTGCGAGTTTAAGTATGAAGACGGCGGATGTATCGGTTCAGCTGGGGCCTTTTCGGCTCGAGCATCCTTTTGTTCTGGCCCCCATGGCAGGAATTACAAACTCACCCTTTCGTCGGCTCATGCGACGGTTGAAGAGTTCTATGGTGGTGTCTGAACTCGTGTCTGCCAACGGGATCGAGTATGCGAGCGAAAAAACTTTTGACCTACTTCGATTTCATGAAGAAGAGAGGGTGATTGGGCTCCAAATTTTTGGTGAGGACGCAGCTATTCTTTGTAGGGCTGCACAGGTTGTCGAAAAATTAGGCGCAGATTTTGTCGATTTAAATTTAGGTTGTCCCGTGCCTAAGATTGTCAAAAAAGGTGCGGGCTCAGCGATGTGCCGGAATCCTGCGGCCCTTGGGGCGATCCTCGAAGCGATGGTTAAGTCTGTAAAAATTCCCGTTACGATTAAAATCCGGACCGGCTGGGACTCTGAATCCAGGAATGCCCTCGCAGTCGTTCGAGTTGCTGCCGATGCAGGGGTGAGTTGGGTGGCTATTCATGGACGAACTCGAGCCGAAGGCTATAGCGGTGCCGCGGATTGGGATTTTATTGGAAATATCAAAGCCAAGAGTCCGATTCCGATTCTAGGAAACGGAGACGTGATGAATGCAGAAATGGCCGTCCATAAGTGGAAGACTTATGGAGTCGACGCCATTCTCATTGGGCGTGCTGCGCTGAGGAATCCCTTTATTTTTGAGCAAGCCCTCGCGGTTGCTCGGGGCGAGTCGTACGAGTTGGCTACGGCTAATCGGTATGTACAGCTGATCGATGAACAGCAGAAGATGCTCCACGAGGTCTATCCCCCACGATCCGCCATGATCCATGCACGGAAATTTTTAGCGTGGTATTCCGCTGGGTTTCCCGGCTGTCATGAGTTTAGAAGCAAAGTTTTTTCGTGTCTGAGCCCGGATGAACTCTGGGCTGAGTCCCGGGAGTTTTTTGAGAAAAGCACCCGTGAAAGAGACATGAAGTTTCTCTCACAGCCCTTTTTGATGGGCGGTCATGGCTAGGCTACCTTGGGCGTGCGAGGTTTTCGAGGGGGTGTCTTGGTCCGGTTGCTCGAGGTGCGTCGCTTGTGAGGAGTGACTGAGGGGGGGGCATCTGTGCTTTGCTCGTCGAGCTGAGTTTCTGAATAACTCACTGGAGAGTTTATCGTTTGGGATGCCGGTGGCACAACCATTGGAAAATCGGGGACCAGGCCTTTACCCTCGATAAAGAGTTCTTTGAGCCAAGTCTTGAGGCTGATGGTCCATGGGGTTCTTTCGGGTCTTCTTTCGATTCCAATGAGTTCGAAGGCTTGAGTGAGTTTTTTGATGATGGGTCGCTTTTTTAACGGAATAATAAATTGGATCCCGTAGCAATTTTTTTGGCGTTGGACCTGGTAAAGTACTTCACCAGAGAAGCCAAAGTCCATACCCAAACAATTGTAGTTGAGTAAGATCGAAGTGCCTGGTTTCAGTTCTGTAGAAGTTTGGATAAAGGCTCCCCCTTCAGATAGATTGATGAGGTGGCAGGTGAGGAGTTGGTCCATGACCTTGAGTTTTGCTGGAGCGTTCAGGGTGTATCGAGGTTTGGACTCCCACCAGCGGACGCGTGCGTCGTAATAGGTGATCCGGACTTGCTTGAGAAGAAAGTAGGTGACTAAGGCAAGATTGAACCCGTAACCAGCCAAAAGAGAGGTTAAGCTCATAGCTTGGGAATTGTGTTGCCAAGCATCGTAGTTCGAAAGAGCGACCCAGGCGATGCACCCCATAAATACGGGGTAACTCCATCTCTTGACTTTAAAAATGGCCAGTCCACCTAAGGGTGCTACACAGAAAAACTGAACAAGATCGTACCACGCATTGGTTCTGAGTAAGGTCGATAAATAGTAGAATGGGCTCACCCCCTGAGAATATGCGCCTATCCCGATATCTGCCAGCGGTGACAGAAACTGAAACAGCGCCAAAAAAAGGATCGGCCAGGGTTTCCTTTGCATACTCACCCTTTCGGTAAGAGGGGGAGATTTCTTGAGTTTATTTGTTTAGTATTAGTTGAATGATTTACGTGAATGAGGACTGGGTATTTGAATCGAGGCTGTTTCTCGTTGGATTTGCGTAGGTTATCGAAAGGATTCCTGTTGGGTCTGTTCAATCAATCGCTGCGCAAAATCCGGAACCGCGTCAGGGTCTGTAAAAATCCATTCGATTTTGCCCATTTTAGGGTTCCCGCTCGCCTGAGTCCTGGGGGATGCTGTTGTGGATTCCCGGCAGAAAAGGTCGTTCTGTGCCAGTCCATTCGCTACGGCCCGAGCGGAATTGACAATCTCCCACCCTGGGAGTGCTTTTTGAATCGCAGCCTGAATCCAGGGATAGTGAGTGCAGCCCAAAAGAGCGACCCCTTGAGTGAGTGGCTCACGATACTGACCGACATATTCTAGGATGGTTTGATGTAAAATCGGGTGATCGATCCAGCCTTCTTCGATCATCGGAACTAAGAGTGGACAGGCTTTTTCTATGATTTTGATTCCGTTACTTTTAGGCTGAGAAGTATTCGACGCGGAAAGTTCCCACTGGGTTCGAAGGGCTTTGCTATAGGCCTGGCTTTGCACCGTTGCTCGGGTAGCTAAAACTAAAACCGGCCGAAGGCCTAGGTGGAGGACGTCCAAAGCTGCTTGAGCTCCCGAATCGATGACCCCCACGACCGGACGTGTTCCCATGGTTTCTTGGATTTCTGGGAGCGCCCAACTTGATGCCGTGTTACAGGCGACGACAACAAGGTCTACATTTTTTTGTTTTAGCGTCTTGGCGCATTCTATAGATAACCTTTGGATTTGATTTGGACTCTTGGGGCCGTAGGGCACATGGGCGGTATCCCCTAGGTAAACATAGTCGGCGTGCGGGAATTTAAGTCTCAGTTCGGAGAGAACCGTAATGCCACCCACTCCTGAATCAAAAACTCCAATTTTTAGCGACATAGGTTGACCTACCTTAGCGTGCATCCCTTGACCGATGCAAGGATTGCAAGTTATGAGGTCAACATGAGTTTTGGACCTGAGGCCCCAGTTGAATTTTCTTTTCCAGTTGACCGAGAGGTCATCGTTCTGACCTCCGAGGGGGTGTGGATTGCAGATGGAGCCGAAGTGACCCATGAACCTACCCGGCGTCTATTTGCTCGCAGTTTAGAAAAAGACGAACAGGGATATTTTCTGCATATTGGAAGGGAAACCAAACGGATTCACGTGGAGGATACGGCTTATTTTGTTCAGCGCTTGGATGGAGATCCCATTCAAGGTTTTGAGTTATGGCTCAGCGATGAGACCAGAGAAAGACTCGATCCTCTGAGTTTGACCCATCGGCCTGGGAGACTTGTGTGCCGGATTAAGGCAGGTCAACAGGGCGTGCAGGCAAGTCAAGATACGGCAAAGTTTCTTCGTGGGCCTTACATGGAAATACTTCAGAACCTTCAGGAAGACGAAAGAGGCTATTACCTAGAGTTCTCTCGCAGAGAACAGCAGAGTTTTTTGCGCGTAGATCTCTAGAGAAACAGGTGCAGCCATAGATCTTAAGATGACCTTTTGGGACTGAGCATTCAAGAAAATGCTTTCGGCGCTCTTATTTTGGCGTCATGAGTACAGTGGTATTCAGCAAGCTGTGAAGGATGCCTTCGATCGTGTCAACGTCCTGAATCATTTCGGGATGTCGATATATGAGCTGGGAGTGATGCACTGAAACATCCATTTTGCACAGACACTGCCTGAGGATAGATTTTCTCCAGGGAGTTAAGAAACGGCCAATTTTTGCAGGATAGGAAGATCTCACTTGGACATACTTTTCGAAGAACTCGTCGTCGAGTAAGTCGGGTAGAGGGTCCGTCATTCGCCCCTCGCCTAACCCTTGCGCTATTTGCGTGAAGGCTCTGGACTTGAGTTTAATTTCTAGTCCATCCGGAGGCTCTCCTTTGACCTCTACGCCGATGATCATGTTCTGTAATTTTCCCCTGGGACTGTGCGAAATTTCAATCACGTGATCGTTGATGATGCCCGAATAGGTCGAATTTTTTGCCCCCCTCTTGGGCTTAAGGCCGTAAAGAGTTCTCATTTTTTTGATTACCCGCACGCCTTGGTAATATTTTCGGGATCGAATTCTAAAAATAAGGAAAGCGAGGAGAATCGGGGAAAATTTAAGGAGGCTCTTCGGATTTTTAGGAAGAAAATTTTTGGCCGCTTCGTAGCAGTGACGAGTGAAATTCTTCAGCTGTGCGGTTTTTTGGACTGCGATCGTTTCAGGGACGGTGCTGGGAGGAGTAAGCTTTGTAAGTTCGGTAGCGATGAGCGCCTGAATCTCTGAGTTAGGTATTGCAAGGCAGTTCTTAAGTTCCTTTATATAGTCTTGTGGGCCTTGCGGCAACCGTCTCTGGGCTTCGGTCGCCTGGGCGTGGGTCAGAGAGTGGGCAAGGTAATGAGAATGAAGAGTAGGAATTCTTTTTTTTAGGTCCTGAACAAAAGTTGGGAAGAAGTCGGGGTCCGGGGTTTCGTAGAGAGTAGAGTGGGCAAAAGGAGTGCCCGGGGGGAATATTGTGGGGATCACCCCTTGAGGCGTCATTGGGGTTTGTTCTTGGCTTTGGACCTCTTGAGGTGAAATGGACATTCGAATGAGGGCAGGGTTTTCGTCTGTCTTCCGTGGGATATTCAGTTCAAAATAAATTGCTGGTTGGGTTGCGTTTCGAAAGGTGTTTGGCAAAATCAGATGGTAATAGGATTTGGGGGTGACTAGAAAGAAACCCAGCTCCCCGGTGGCCCTTTTATTGCGAAGGATGATGAAGCTTTTGATCCAAATAAAAGTTTTGTGTTGAGCTGTTCGGGGGCCTACTAGGTCCTGAGCGATCGAATTGAGAGCCGACAAGCCCATGTAGCAGCTGTAATAAGGAGCGACGGGACCCGCCGGTGGAGTGAGAGGCATCATCTTTTACTGGGTTCCTGCTGGACTGAGTTCCTGAAATTGGTTTTCAAGATATTGAATAATGTCCGAAGATTCATACATCCATTGAAAGGATCCGTTTTCCTTCTCAATTCTCAGGCACGGTGTCTGAAACATGCCCCCTTTCTGAGTCAATTCATCTTTAAATTGGGTAACCTTTTGGGCATCTCGTAGCTCAATTTTGAGGTTGAGTCGGGTCATTGTTCGTCGAACCTTCACGCAAAAAGGGCAGGCCTCAAATTGATAGAGGATGAGTTTGCTAGTCTTTTGGTCTATTTCTGCTTGTTTCACAGGAGTCCTTTGAATGGGGGTGGGGCTTGTCAGGCGGTTCAGGAGGAGAATGATCTTGCCTAAGAACAGACGCATGAGTTTCATCATGAGTTCCATGAATAGTTTCATTGATTTTCCTTCTGGAGTTCTTCTTTGAGTTTGACTCTAGAGTCTCTCCGCTTCTTAGCTTCTTCATAGCGGCGGCTTTCTTCCGGCCCTTGGGGTAGAATGGCAGGAATGGGAGTCGGGCGACCGTGATCATCGAGAGCTACAAAAGTTGCGTAAGCTGAAGCCGTGTGAGTCATTTCACCCGTGAGCGGGTTTTCGGACTCCACCCGGACCCCGACTTCCATTGAGGTTCTCGAAGCATAATTGACCATCGCTTGAATGTGCACAATGTGTCCGACCTTGACGGGTGCCAAGAAATTCAAAGCGTCAATCGAGGCCGTGACAACGACTCGGCGTGCATGTCTCCCTGCTGTAATCGCTCCGGCTATGTCAATCCAAGCCATGACTTTTCCGCCGAAAATAGTGCCTAGGGCATTTGCATCTGACGGTAAGACGATTTCAGCCATCGTGATAGCTGATTCTCGTGGAGCTTTGCCGGCAGAAGAAGGGGAAGGTAACATCATGAGTGACTCCTTGAGTTTTGGTTTTATGATAACTAGATGAGAGTGTCTTTAAAAACTTTTCTAGGTTTTACCTTCTTTAATTTTGTTTGGTCATTGAATCCTCTTATGGGCAAATGGCTCCTAGAAGATTTGTCTGCAACTCAGGTGGCGTGGCTTAGGTACTCGAGTGCTTTAGTTGCTTATTTAGCGATTGTTTTCGGCTCCTTGCTTTGGAGGGGAATAGGAAAAACGAGAAGTGTTTATTTTTTGCTGCCCTCGAATCAGCGGGACTGGTTATGGCTTGCTCTCATCGGCGGATTGACTTTTTGTGCTTCGCCCCTGCTCCAAATGACTGGGCTTGCTCAGTCTCTAGCGAGTGAGAATTCGATGATCATTGCATTGGAGCCCTTAATGACTTCCGTGCTCGCTTGGATCATCTTGGGAGAGGCGATTTCCCTTCTTCAAATGTTCACCCTGTCTCTGGCTATGGGAGGGTTTTTCATTTTCGCTGATTTTAATTTCAGTCATTTGGGAGAAGAGATGAGTCAACACTCATGGGGGAATTTTCTTATTTTGACTTCGCTGATCGGGGAAGCTTTTTATTCGATTTTAGGAAAAAAATTGTCGGCTTCTTATTCTCCAGTGGGGATTTTTGGTACCTCGCTTGCGTTAGGGGTTGGGTGCCTCACTTGGATGGCGGCACCGAGTTTAGATCTCGTTCATTTGCTCGGTTTGCTATTTGCTTTCAAATGGAAGTCGACTCTGGCTTGGATTTGGATGGGACCCCTAGCCACGGCGGCTGGTTATCTTTTTTTTATGATGGCTCTGAAAGAGGTTTCTGTGGTGAGTGCCGTTTTTTTTCTGTTTTTACAGCCGATCCTCGGTTCAGGTCTGAATTATGTAATTTTGGGAGAGCGACTGTCGGGGCGTCAGGAATGGGGAGGAGTCTTGATTTTGGTGGCTGTGGTTGGAACTTTTTTGGGTCCATCGAAGAGTCTAAACCGGGTTTTTAGAAAAATGAGTAAAAGGGACGCTTGATAGAAAATAAGCTTGCTGTTCACAACAAGACCTTTTTATACTTGACCCTTGGAGGGGGAAATGGAAGTCTCCGAAGGTGAATCTAAGGCTACCTATGAGCCTTTAGCTGAACTAGGTGGTCAAGAACTCATTCAAACGGTACTCTCACTGACTGGTCTTCCAGAACCCTGGGTCCGAATCGAGTTGGATGAAATTCTTGAAAGCTCAGGTCAGAATTGCGAAAATTTAACGCTAAAACAGCTTCGCCAGGCTTTAGTTGCTCATTTAGAGTCATTGCAGGCTGATTTTATGGGCGAAAGTCTTGATAATTCCGAATAAAAGTTCACTTTTTCCTATTTATCTCTATACCCCGCTTTTCTTTTGCAATATCCTCCTAGTGTAAAGTGCAAAAAAATTCTGTGGTTCAGAGCAGCATTGGTTTCATGTATGTATACTCAGAAGAGATTCGTACAAATTCGGGCAAAATTCGGGAGGTCATTCTATGTTAATTAAATCTGCGCACCGCAATATCCCAGAGAATCTCATTCGGCCTGATCTCGTTGGGTTTCAAGCAGACCAACCTATGGGTAATTACATTCCTAATCCCATAGTGATTGAGCAAACTCCTCGTGGGGAGCGGCAGTATGATATTTACTCTCGCTTACTTTTAGATCGGATCATTTTTTTGGGTACGGAAGTGAATGACACGGTTGCTAATCTTTTGGTAGCGCAAATGTTTTTTCTCGAGTCCTCCGACCCAGACAAAGACATTCATTTGTATATTAATTCTCCAGGAGGATCTGTCTATGCCGGCCTTGGAATTTATGATGTAATGCAGTTTATTAAGTGTGACGTTTGCACCTATTGTATAGGAATGGCAGCAAGTATGGGTGCCCTTCTTCTCACAGCTGGAGTGAAGGGCAAAAGATTTAGCTTACCTCACAGTAGAATTATGATCCACCAGCCTTTGGGTGGCGCAAAGGGTCAGGCCTCTGATATAGAAATCCAGGCGAGAGAGATCATGTACCTAAAGGAGCGATTGAATATGATCCTGTCGCTGCATTCAGGCAAGTCTATGGAGCAAGTTACGAAAGATACTGACCGTGACAATTATCTGTCTGCCAAAGAGGCAACCGAGTACGGGCTGATTGATAAAGTAGTCGAAAAGCGGGGAACAGTTTAGTTCACTGATCGTTTTCGGATCGTCTGCGGGTGACCCGAAGGCGATCCACAGGTGAAGGAAGAGCTATGGACGGAAAAAAGTACGGTGATGGGTTTGGAAATCTTTGCTGCTCGTTCTGCGGCAAGAATCAGAGAGAAGTCAAAAAATTAATCGCAGGGCCTACAGTTTACATTTGTGATGAATGTATTGAACTCTGCAATGATATCATTGCAGAGGAAGGTCAGAAGGAATCACCTTCTCGTTCTTCTCAGTCGATTCCGAAACCATCGGAAATCAAAAACATCCTCGATCAATATGTGATCGGGCAAGAGCGAGCTAAAAGGGTTCTCTCTGTAGCGGTGTATAATCACTACAAACGAGTCCAACATCAAGGCGAAAAGAAGGGGAAAGACGGCAAGGATGGGATTGAGCTCTCTAAGAGCAATATTCTTTTAATCGGTCCTACGGGTTCAGGTAAAACTCTCTTGGCTCAAACTTTAGCCAAGCTTTTGAATGTGCCGTTTGCCATGGCTGACGCGACCACTCTCACTGAAGCCGGCTATGTAGGGGAAGATGTAGAAAATATCATTCTTAACCTCCTTCAAAATTGCGATAATAATGTCGAGCGAGCTCAAAAAGGGATCGTTTATATTGACGAGGTCGATAAGATTTCTAGAAAGAGTGAAAATCCATCGATTACCCGAGATGTGAGCGGCGAAGGCGTTCAGCAAGCTTTGCTTAAGATTATCGAAGGGACGATTGCTAATGTTCCACCTAAGGGCGGGCGCAAACATCCTCAGCAGGAATTTGTGCAGGTGGACACGTCCAATATTTTGTTTATCTGCGGAGGAGCATTCGTGGGTTTGGACAAGCTCATCGGAATGCGCAAAGGCAAACGAAGTCTTGGACTCCAAGCGAATATTACTTCCAAGGCTGAAGAAAATCCGTCGAAGCTTCTTACACAGGTTGAGCCGGAGGATCTGATTAAGTTTGGACTCATTCCTGAATTTATTGGCCGTCTTCCCATCATTGCGACTCTTGAGGAGTTAGATGAAAAGGCTTTAGTGGAGATCCTGACTAAGCCTAAAAACGCTCTGACTAAGCAGTACGGCAAGTTGTTTGAGTACGATGATGTTTCTTTAGAGTTTGAAGAGGATGCTCTTGAGGCAGTGGCGAAGGAAGCCATCAAGCGGAACACTGGGGCCCGTGGGCTTCGGGCCATACTCGAGCAGTCCATGCTCGAAGTGATGTATGAGTTACCTGCTAAGAGTAGTGTCAAAAAGTGCATCGTCACCAAGAACGTTGTATTGAAGGGCGAGAGGCCCGTGATGCTTTTGGCAGATGGGACAGAGCTCGCTAAGTCGGATGCACCTTCGGTAGTGCCGGCTAAACTTGAAACTAAGGCAGAAAGTGCCTAGTTATTTCTAGCTTTCGCGACTGCTCTCATGCGAATTCCTAGCTTTTCTTAGGTTAAAAAGGGGTCGAGTTTGCAACCCCTAGGCGACTATGTTGTAGTTATATGAGGAGAGGGAACTCACTATGAGCAATTCTAAAAGTGACTCAAAGAATGAGCCAAAAAATGACGCCAAAGGAGAAAAAGAATCTAAGAGGTCCACGAAAATGAAAGTCCCACTGCTTCCGCTGCGAGATGTCATTATTTTTCCGCACATGGTTGTGCCGCTATTTGTGGGTCGGGAAAAGTCAATCAATGCACTCGAAGAGTGTGTGAGCAAGAAAGTGGATTTGTTCCTTGTAGCACAGCGCCAAGCGACAACAGTGAGCCCATCGGAGAAGGATATTTTTACGATCGGAACGCTGGGTTCCATTCTGCAGATTCTGAGACTGCCTGATAATACGGTCAAAGTCCTCATTGAAGGAAAACGCCGAGCGCGCATTCTTGAGTACAGTGAAACCGATCGAATGATCGAGGCCGAAGTGGAAGAGCTCGTGGACTCGATGGAAAGCACGGTTGAGCTTGAAGCTCTGGTGAGATCTCTCAAAGCTACGTTCGAGAATTACGTCAAGCTCAACAAGCGAATTCCTCCTGAAATGCTGATGAGCGTCAATACGATCGAGGCTCCTTCGCGGTTGGCAGACTTGATTGTCGCTCATTTGAATCTCAAATTAGAAGACAAACAGGAAATTCTAGAGGTTCAAGATCCTTCGAAACGGCTCGAAAAGCTCTTGCAACTCATGCAAGGTGAAATTGAAATCCTTCAAGTCGAGCGGCGGATTCGCTCTCGAGTCAAAAAGCAGATGGAGCGCTCTCAGAAGGAGTACTACCTCAACGAACAAATGCAGGCCATCCAGAAGGAACTGGGTGAGAAGGACGAGTTTAAGGCTGAGCTTCAAGCCATCGAGAAGCAAATTCGCTCCAAGCCGATGAGTAAAGAGGCTAAAGATAAAGCCACTCGTGAGTTGAAGAAACTCAAGATGATGTCGCCTATGTCAGCTGAAGCGACCGTGGTTCGAAATTACATTGACTGGCTCATTTGTTTGCCTTGGGCAGAGTACACACTCGACCGGAATGATATCAAAATGGCTGAGGCTGTTTTGGACGAAGATCATTATGGATTGGAAGAAGTTAAGGAGCGCATTCTTGAGTATCTGGCCGTTCGGATTCTCACGAATAACTCCAAGGGTCAGATTCTTTGTTTTGCCGGGCCTCCTGGGGTCGGTAAAACCTCCCTTGCGAAGTCCATAGCACGATCGTTGAATAAGCGCTTTGTGCGTTGTTCGTTGGGCGGGGTGAGAGACGAAGCTGAAATTCGAGGCCATCGAAGGACTTATGTCGGCGCGCTGCCTGGTAAAATGGTCCAATCTTTGAAAAAAGCAGGTTCTTCGAATCCCGTTTTTCTCTTGGATGAAGTCGATAAAATGAGCACAGATTTTCGAGGAGATCCGTCCTCGGCTCTTTTGGAAGTGCTCGATCCAGAACAAAATGTGGCCTTCGGGGATCACTACCTTGAAGTCGATTATGACCTTTCGAAAGTCATGTTTGTCCTTACGGCGAATTCCCTTTATAATATTCCTAAGCCGCTTTTGGATCGTATGGAAGTGATTCATATTTCCGGTTACACAGAGGTTGAAAAATTCAATATCGTACGGCGCTATTTGGTGCATAAACAAATGGAAGCGCATGGCTTAAAAGAAGGGGACATCGAGATCACAGATGATGCGATCTACTCTCTGATCCGGCACCACACTCGCGAGGCGGGCGTGCGAAATTTGGAGAGAATGGTCGCTACTGTTTGTCGAAAAGTTGCGAAGAAGATCGTCGAGCGACGCACAGCTGCTCAGCTTCTTGCAGACACTGAACTCCCTGCAGGAGTGACAGCGGCAACAGAAACCGGAGCCATGGCATTGTCAGTGACGGCGGGAGTTTCGCCAGTAGTTTCTAAATCAAGATCGAAAGCCGCTATTGCTAAAGCAGCAGCGGCCTCAGTATCGAAAAACTTGATTCTGACTTCTGTCCCACTGGAAGTCGAAACTCAAGTGACCCTTAAGATTGGCGAGCTGAATCTAGAGGAAATGCTTGGGCCTCCGAAGTATACGATCAGCAAAGCTGAGGAACACAGCGAAATTGGATTGGCGAACGGATTGGCTTATACTGAAGCCGGTGGCGATATGCTCCAAATTGAAGTGAGTGTGGTTTTGGGCAAAGGGCAGGTCAAGATTACCGGCAAGCTAGGCGAAGTCATGCAGGAGTCAGCGGCGACTGCCATGAGCTATGTCCGGTCACGTGCTAGTCTGCTTGGGCTGGATAAAGATTTTTACCAAAACATCGATATTCATCTCCATGTTCCAGAAGGAGCTGTGCCTAAGGACGGTCCATCGGCTGGAATTACAATGGCTACGGCCATCACCAGTGCTTTGACCAAGATTGCAGTTAAGCAGGATGTCGCTATGACCGGTGAAATTACCTTGCGGGGCCGGGTCCTTCCGATCGGTGGTCTGAAGGAAAAGCTGCTAGCGGCTCGAATCGGCAACATTAAGACTGTCCTGATTCCTAAGGGCAATGTTCCGGATATGAAGAAAATCCCTAAGGAGATTACCCAAGGGATGAGAATCGTGCCGGTAGAACATGCGGATCAGGTTCTGAGAATTGCACTGGAAGTCGAAAATCCGGATGATTTCTTGGTTCGAAAGGGGATTGGGGATATTGCAGTTTCTACCATGATCCCTGTGGAACTCGTTCGGGAGGATTCTACGGGGGATGTACCGGGGGCTGTTAAGCACTGATCCAGAGAGCCTGAGATATTCTAGTTAAA
>JANNCA010000196.1:0-2838 GCA_031386075.1 Oligoflexia bacterium | reverse complement strand
TGCTCCCAGACCCAGCTGGGCCAAAAACCAAAGCCACCTGACTCCCACCTCTTGATAAGGTCGCAAAGTAGCCCGAAGATCACCCGGAGATTCTGACAGAATATTTAAATTCTGTGCAGGATCCCTGAGTTGCACCAGGAGCTTCGAAAGCTCCTCAACAGCAACCACACGGGCACCCCACTGAACTCCGTCGCCATCCCCTGAGACCATCGAGGTCTTCGACAGTTGGCCTAGGTCTCCAGTACCTGAAAGAAGCCGCATCCCCTCAACAAAAGAAATCTCACCTCGATTCGATGCTTTCTCTAAAGAATTCCAATGCCCCAGCACTTCCTTTAATTTCTGCGGATCAATCTCGACCCACTTCCCTCGAATCCAAGCCAGGCCCGATGTCGAATCAAGAATCTCCTGAATCTCTTTGGGGGAGAGTTCCCCTTCTTCCAGAGTGAGCTGAACCGAAAACTTGAGCATGGCACCCGCACCGAGGAGAGAGCCCTTTTTCCCTCCCACCACTACCGTCACCTGAGGCCGTGGAGGCCTTTGAGTATTCCACGACTGAGGGACACGAACGAGAATTCCTGCAGATTCATAAAGCGGAATATCCTGAAGAAATTGAAAAGCTTCGTGGGGTGTCCAAGCCAGAGGATGAAAAACCTCACCTGAATCTACAAGAGATTTAAGAAATTGACTTTCGCCGCTCCCTATCTGCACAGGAAGTAAAAGCTGAAGGAGCTGATCTTTCTTTTTTTCCCCCTGATACTCCTCGAGTGCTTTACCGAGAGGTAAGTACTGAGGCTGACCTTGACTCGAAAGTCGGTGACTATAGGTCGCGAGAAATGCAAAGGGGCATTCCTCACTCCCTTTATTCTCAGCTAAATGGAAACAAACCCGCCCCACTAGATTCCAAGCCACCTGACGAGTGACAAAAAACTCCTGAACGGTCTGCCCAGCTCTTTGCAACTCAGCCTGAAAAGACTCATGAATTGATTTCCAGAGCTTGAGCAGAATATCTTCATTCAGATATTCCCCACCCACCATGGGGGGCGCTATTTTTCTTAACTGGCTCCATTCTTCAGCATGGGGAGGTCTTATACAAAGATCCTGAGAGGCCATTTCGGCCAATCCAGGCAGGGCACAGAGCCGGGAAAAGTAAAGAAGACTCAACCTGCGCCAATAGTGAAGATCAGGTGGGAGTGAGCTATCCAACTCCCAAAGCCCCAAAAACTTGAGTCCCTCTGCAGATCCACTAGCAAAGGCCGACCGAACTCGCTCCGAGAGCACCGGCCTCTGAGTGGGCAACAGGTAAAGGTCTCCTGAGGGTGAAAGAGCGATGTTGAATGAACCCAAGTTTTCTTTGGCCATAGGAATGGATGTTGTACATCACTTTGTAGATTTCTTAATCAGATTCTCTCAGCCCTTACAGTTCAACAAATTTGCCCCCTCTTCTATAGTCTTCATAAATAATTGAAATAATTACAAATTATAACCATGACCCACTGTGTCTATTCTGGCTCGACATTTGCTTTAGTATCACTCTGAGAAATGGCTCGTACGTTGACAGTGCCCTAAAGAGTTGCCCGCATAGAGCGGCAGAGCAAATAAGTTTTTGTGAGTTTTTTGAAGGAGTAGAATTATGAATCAGAACAATAAACTATTGAGATTTTTGATCGCAGTCATTACCCTCAACCTAGTTCCGAACATGGGGTGGGCAAATCTTTCTAAAAATAATTTAAACATTATTGATAAAGCGATCTCAAGAATCAAAAACGCTCAGAAAGCCGAAGAACTTCTTGCGAGCTTTAGACCCGTTTCCGAAATGATCAATAAGCTATGCATCTATAAAGAGGGAGCCAAGAACAAAAACTCGGCCCAATCTGAATTTGTAGAGTGCCAAAATTCGGATTTAGAGCCCTTAGCTGACTCCATTGACGCCCTGATCACTCGATCCGAGTCACTTATGAAGAACAAGAAAATCGGGCCTGCTGAGAGGGAGCACCTCGAAATTTTACTTAAACTTAAGGACAATGATGACATCGACTCATCTCATATGCGAACCACGCTAAACGAAATCTTAGCTCAAGCAGAAGCAAGCCTTGGTCATGCAAATGGAGCTAGAAAAGAAGAAATTGTCAATTCTATCGCTATGAAGGGACTCCCGGTCAAAAATGAACGAGTTTTCCAAGACGTTTATGAGACCCTAAGAAACCTTGTGAAATGGGCTCAAGAACACTGCAAGGAAGATCCAGCTAAAGGATGCAGCGAAAAAAATTACGCTCTATTAGAACCAGCAATGAACAAACTTGCAGACTCAGTCGACAGAATTATTCATAACAATGCTGACGATGCAGATGGAAATCCTCGAATTTTTAAACGAACAAGAACAGCTGAAATCAAAGAAATTTTAGACGCTCTTCATGGCTCAGATGCCTCTACAGCACGTCAAAACCTTGAGACCGCTATCAAAGACTATTCAAGTGTGAAAATTGGAACTGCGATCCGGGAGTTCGATCATGGAAATAAGGAAAAAGCTGGCACTTCTCTGGGTTCAAACCGTGTACAGCACGTAACCAACGAAGTGATGCACATCTTCAATTACATCAAAGACCTTTGTGGACCAGACAAGGAATGCACTTCACAACAATTTAACGATATCATTCAACCTGCACAGATCAAACTCATAGGCGATTCTACCAGCAAAGGTCAAATCCAAACACTCGTTGAGGAGATTAACGCCGAGATTAAAGCCCTCAAGAAACCTTCTCAAGAGGGTAAGAACTCTGAAAAAATTCAGCGCCTCAACCAACAGAAGAAGGCCCTCGAAGAGTTAAAGAAAAAAGTCGC
>JANNCA010000148.1:0-3235 GCA_031386075.1 Oligoflexia bacterium | reverse complement strand
TACCGCAATGCTCACGCGCCTTTCCGTCACGAACTACCTGCTGATCGAAGCACTGGAGTTAAACCTCGGCAAGGTGTCCTACAAGGGCACGCCCCTCTGATAAACCTGCGCAGCGGTCTCTCGTCTTCGAGGACCCTGCGCCATGACGAAACTACTTACCGATCGCTTCGCAGCCATCCGTTCACTTCGCGATCACGAAACGCCCATGCCGTACCGCGCCATTGCTCATGCGCAAGCGCAGCACATACGCGCCTTCGGCGAGCGCCGAGAGATCCAATTGCACTTGTCCTTCGCGTGCAGCAAGCGCTTTGCTCCACACCACGCGGCCATTCGCATCCAATACTTCGGCATGTTGTGCATGTGCGTTGGCGGGCAGCTCCACGGTGAGAGGACCATACGTTGGGTTGGGCTGCACTTGCAGCGGTGCAAACGCATGCTCCCGCACACCTACGTTCAACCCATGCAACCTGCTCACAAACCCCTGCTGTGGGTAGTTGTTGGTGCCATCATCGTAGCCTATGTAAGCGCCGTGTATGTAGTACTCTCCATTGGGTGCGGGCACTATGCCCGTGATGTAGCGGTAGTTCACCTCTATGCCGCTGTAATCGCCGCAGCCTGCGCCTGTGAAGTACTCATCGCTCAGGCTGCCATCGGCGTTGAGCAGGGCAATGCCGCCGCGCGGAGCGCCGCGGACATGATCGAAGTTGCCCCCGATGATCATGCGGCCATCGGGCAGTGGGAGGATGTCGAACACCGCTGGGAACTCCCATGCCGAAGGGCCATTGACCGTGCTTAGTGGAACTGGGTCGAACGAGGGGTCTTGGGAACCATCGGGCATCAAACGTATAACCCCAATGGTATCGGTGCTGCCCGTCAAACTCCAGAAGCCTCCCACTAGCGATCGTCCATCAATGAGCGGTTCCAGGTCATAGACTCCTCTGAAGTTGCCCGAAGTGGTGGGTATGCCTTGCAGTGGTGAACTGAAACTCGGATCGAAGCTGCCATCTGCTTCCACCCGTAATACCAATGTTGTGGCATTGCCCTCATACACCTGAACGTTACCACTGCATAAGAAACGCCCATCGGGTTGCTCCCGGATGATGCGGATCGTCCCGTTCGCCTGCCGATGCACCCGCGTGGTATCCAAATACCCTTCGTTGCTGAACCAGATCAAGCGGTAGTAACCCTCGTAGCCGCGTATACTATCACTTAGTTGGTGCGTGCCGGTCATCAGCACGCGCCCATCGGGGAACACATGGTAATCGCCGCCTTGCAAGGAGCTGAAGTAGGGGCCTGCATTCATGTGGATGAAATCAGGGTCATCACTGCCATCAATATTCAGGCGCCGGACAACTTGGGCGTTCGCGCAATAGAGCTTGTCGCTCCATCGGGTTATTCTTCCTCCCATATCCGCAACATCAAGAAAGCTCAGATCTCTGCTCCCGTTTGGGTTCAATCGCGCACCGTAATTCGGCTCGAAGATGCTATTGCCCTGGAACACCATTCTCCCTGAGACCACCAGCTTTTCATCCTCCATCACCAAGGCTGATGTGACATACTCTTGAATAAGGCTGGTTTCAAAACTCGGATCCAGATCGAAGGGCTGCTGCGCAGCAACACTGGTGGCGGCCGCACGGGCCGCCACCAGAAGTTTGCTGTGCAGTATCGTGCTCATTACGGTTTCACAACCAGCTTCTCTACCTGCAGACGCTGGCCGTTATTGAGCAACTCGATGTGGTACAGACCCGGAGCCACCGTGCGCGTGTCCCACACCAATTGGCCTTGTGCCTGGTTTACTCTCATGCGATCGATCGTACGGCCTTGTGCATCTATCACCACCACCCACGCTTCTTGGGGGGTAGCTGTCAGCGTGTAGTCAAATGTAGCCCAAGCGGTTGCGGGGTTGGGCAATACCACCAGCATGGGCTGTTCTTCGGCAAGGAAAGGCGTGCGTATCTCGCGTGCGTTCTTCGGCTCGCTCTCACCGCCGGTAACCGGTGGTGTGCAGCGCCCGTAGTGGAAGCAGAGCAGGTTCTGTGCCCATACGGCAGGGCGGTCGGCATGCGGGCTCATCTGTAGTTCCAGCGCGTCCTGTTCGGCCACGGTGAGATCCTCTTCGCTGCGGTTGTCGCCTGCCACGGTTTCCATGAAGTCGATGAGGGCGAGCATACGACCGCGCTCGTCCAATTCGCCTTCACGCAATTCGTGCTCTTCGGGGATCCCTTCAACCACGGTCTCGGCGGTCGCGAAATCGCCGATCTGCAAGTAGCTGATGGCTTCGGCGTAGCGCGCACCGGGGCTGCGCACTTCCTGCCATACCATGCGTAAGCTATCGAGCGGGTCGTTGATCGTGTCCTTGGTGAGCTCTTCCATCCAGAGGTCTGCTGCTTGGGTCATCTCATCGTGGTGGTCGGCCAGGGTGTTCTCCAACTGGGTGCGGAAGGTCTTGTTGTCCCAACTGGCCACGATGCTGGCGATCATGCTTGGGGGCATGGGGTAAATGGCATCGTACTCCAGCCATTTGACGAAGCCTTCGGACTTGGTGGCATCGGGGTTGGCGATGCACACCTCGGATTTCATCGCCATGGGAAAGCCGGGCTTGTTCACCATATCCTGCAGCACTTCCACGGTAAGGAAAGGACTCTTGCTCAGCAGGTATTGGCGCAGCTCCCAAGCGTCCTGCGGCCAGCTGCTCATGATCTCGGTGAGCACCTCGTCCTTGTTGCCTCCATCGATCAATTGCTGGTAGAGGTAGCGCGCATCGGCGTAGGCCAGCTTTTCGGCCTCCACGGCCTCGGCCAGTTCCGCAATGCCGATGATGGGGCCGGGCACGCGGGAGAGGCGGCTGGCGCAATTGTTCGCAGGCCGGGTGATCAGCACGCCGTTCACCTCGTTGCTCTCGATCACACAGGCGCCGGTAACCGGATCGGTGCTCACGTAAATGGGCTTGTAGGGCACATCGGGGTTCGCCCACCAATATCCGATCAGGTTGTAGGCACACCCGTCGTTGGCGAAGTCGATGCGACCGACCTCTTGGTCGAAGGTGTTATCCGCCGGTCGTGTGGACAGACCTTGGTTGGTGCGGATCGTCTGGTTCTCGATCAGGCCACCGCCGGATACATGTCGGCTCCAAAAGTTGGTCTCGTTGTCCGTGTTGGTATTGCACTGGAAGTGTAGACCCTTCATGGGGCGCTCCACAGGATCCACGCACTGTCCCTCGCCGATGTAGCCGCGC
>JANNCA010000094.1:0-4116 GCA_031386075.1 Oligoflexia bacterium | reverse complement strand
GCCATCCCGGAGTTATCCTATGATCAGCTAGACGGAGTCCAAAACGGCGGCATGGCCGTCGCGGCATTCATGGAAGCCATCACTCCCGCCACCCCATCTCACAGAATAACAGAAATCGAAAACCAACTTTTTTCGTATTGTAAGCTCGACACCTTCGCCATGGTGCGGCTCTATCAGTACTTCAGCGAGTGCCCGGTTGCTCCATCAAAGAAATCATGAGCCTCACCCACTTGAGAAACCACCTTCCTGAGCTGAACGGCACAGTTCTCGATTTCATTTTCAATCATGTTTACGACATCGTTGAAATTTCAAGCGAGCATCAAGCTTTGGATGATGACTCTAAACTTTGGGATCTCGTCGAAGTCCTGAAAGCGGTGCAAAGATTTAATTGGCGGCATCGCATCGATGAAGCTTTCGCCCTGCACCAAAAGGCAGTCATTCCAGCAGGACTCGAAATCCAATCCAACTCGACTGGATCAGAATTATGGCTGGCGATGCTTTTGGCAATTAAGGATCTATATGGGTTAAACCAGCACGGCTTGATTACGGCCATTAAAAAAATCAGCGTCAGAAACTAGCAATCAATTCAAATGATATGCAATCATCATCTATCGAATCATTTCCCCCAGGAGTAGCTGAAAAACTGAACTACTACGTTTACCGGTTGTTTGACCCTAGAAATGGAGAGACTTTCTACATCGGGAAAGGAAACAAGGATCGGGTGTTTGCTCACATCCGGGCGGCTCAAAATATGGAGGATGACTCTGTTGTAAATAAGCTCCAACGAATTATTGAGATTCGCAATGCCGGTTTCGAAGTTGGGCATATAATTCATCGTTATGGAATGGATGAGGCGACGTCACTGCATGTAGAATGCGCACTTATCGACGCATACCCGGGCTTGCTTAATGAAATTGGCGGTCACGGATCGAGTGATTATGGACCCATGCATTCCAGAGAAATCATTCAACATTACGCGGCAGAGAAAGCAGATTTTGAAGATTGCAAAGTCTTGCTGATCTCGGTGAATCGGTCCGTAACATCTCAGGATTGTTATGAGGCAACTCGGTTTGCGTGGAAGATTGACATCAAGAAAGCCGCGAAGGCCGATGTGATTCTGGCCACACAGCAGGGCATGATCAGGGGGGCATATGTCGCGAAAAAATGGCTGCCTGCAACGGCAGAGAATTTTCCGGGCCGCAGTGACGTCCCAAAACGTTACGGCTTCCATGGACATGAAGCAGGGGACAAGATTAAGAATCGCTTTTTGGATAAGGCTGTTCCTGAAGAATATAGAAGAAAAGGAGCATCAAACCCGATCAAATATACTTGGCGCTGATCGTCGGTAGTATCAGGACTATGAGTTCAATAAATCATATCTGGTCAACCGATCTCCAGCAGCAAACCCGAGACTTTATCCGTGATATTCAGGTTAGCCCTTTTGACGGTGCACTACATTTCAAGCACGGCGACGGTCATTTTGCCGTCTGCGGGTTCCAAGATCTAGCGTGCGGAAAATTGAGTCTGACCGAGGAGCAAACGGGAAAAGTATTTGAGTTTGCCGATGTCGATACCCTTCTGGACGAGGGCTGGGTTATCGATTGATCAATGCTTCATTCCAGACAAACTCTCTATTTTGAAAAGAATTCACACAACCTCATTAAGATTCACCTAATCATTTTCGACTCACCAACCATCCAATAACATGTCCTCCTACTGCAAATACTGCGGCCGCGAATATCCCAGCGTCTCAAGCCTCACCTCAAACACCTGCACGAGACATCCCGACGCCTCCAACAAGGGCAAGCACGCTCTCTACGAAGGTGGCGAAAAAGATAAATACACCTGCAAGAACTGCGGGCGGGAGTATGGCTCAATCAGCAGCCTCACTTCAAATACATGTGCGAGACATCCCGATGGCTCCAATAAGGGAAAGCATGAGCCTGCACTGTGAATTCTTAAATTTAGAACAGCAATCCGTTCATTATGACCACTGACTCACCTCCTTCATCCACTTTTCAATCAATTTTCTTTGATGAAAACGGGCCAAAAACTGTTCGTGTTCCCGACTATCAGCGTGCCTTCGCGTGGGAGGGAACGCAGATCGACCTGTTTATTGGAGACTTGGAGAAATATAAAAGCAGACCCGGAGATTACTACTTCGGGCACTACATTGTGGAAAATGCAGAAGATGGTTGGGATCTGGTGGATGGGCAGCAACGCATTACGACATTCGTTTTATTTTTGATGATTTGCCGCCTGTTGTCGCAAAAAGCCAATCCAGCATTCTCACTGATTGATCGTTTTTTGACGGTAAGTTATGACAAGGAGAATTTGAAAGGGATCAGTGAACGTCTCGCCGCGATTAAAGAATTGTCGGGCAACATTGATTTGAAACTCGATATTCCCGACGACACCATCATCAATTCATTTTTGGTAAATGGTGACAAACTCACGCGTTCCTTGAAGAGAGTCGTGTGGTCACTACTTCGTTTTCACCAGGCGTTTGACAAACGCGTATTGAAAGAAGAAGACATAGGAGGCTACATCGGTGTGGTCATGAACGCCAATTGTTCTTACCATATCGCGAAGAACAAATCGGTTGCCGTTAATGTTTTCGAAATGCACAATACGCGCGGTATCCGCCTCACCACAATCGAAATTGTCAAAGCCAAGTTGATGCAGTTCGTCTATGATAATTGCGGTGTGGATGAACGTGAGAATAAAGTCCAAGAAATACAAAACAACTTCGGTGAGATTTTTCGAATGGAAGAGTCACTAGCCGCGCAAACTTTTCGCGGGGAATTGTCGCTGGAGCATCTTCTTCGCCTGCACCTGCGCGTCGTCGATGATGGATCGAAAGTAAAGAAGCAAGACTTTCATAGTCCCGCTGAAAATGCCGATGTTGATGCTATTGTGAAGTATTTAGACGGCAAACTGAATTGGGTGGATTCGGAAAAGAAAATACCTAGAAGTTCTGAAGAAGGTGTTAATTATGCACTTGAAATGACAATGAAATTCAAAAAGTCCGTTCAGATTGTGAGTGAGTTCCTGCCCAAATGGGATGCTGAAGAGAGTCTCGTTGGTGATGTTCTGATTTTTGAGAGAGATTTGAGTTGTCAGTTGTTTCTGCTGGTATGCCACCACTTTAAACTAGAGATCGGCAAGACCGACGAGAGAATTGACAAAGAAGTCATCACGCTATGGGAAAGGTTGCTATTTACGCGCGACTTTCATGAAGAATACTACAACTTAAAAGGTGGACGCGATGATTTCCAGGGTCTATTTGCGGAGTGTTTCCAGGATAATGCTAATGTGAAGGACGTCATTAGCAAGTATTTGAAGAATGGTTTCCGCTCTGATAAAACAAAAAACCTGCAAAAAATTGTTCGAGATCATCTTGCCAGCGAGAGAAATAAGAATGAGATTCTCACCAAGGCTTACCATTGGTGGAAACACAAGATGATTTATGTCATCTACAAATATGAGACGAGCAAAGGGGCAGATATTCGTAAAGTGGTGAAAGGGAAGATTTCCTGTGAGCACATTTTCCCGCAAACTTGGGATTGGATGAAAAAGGATCTACAGGATAAAGATGACACTCTAAAGGATGAGGCCGTGTGGCTAGAATTTCAAGAAAGTATAGACGCATGTAAACACGGTATCGGAAATATCCTCTTGGTAACCCCAAACGAAAACACATCCGAAGGCAACCTTCACCCCAAATATAAGCACTACGATCAGCTCTGTAAGGGCGGATCATACGAAGAACATAATATGAATCGTGATCTTTGGGAAGATCGGAATGAGTGGAGGGCTATTATCGAGCGTCGCGGGCTAGAGATTTATAATTTCATGTTTGATAACCTCATTGGCTCGTCCGATACGGAACTTGAATCCGCCATGGAAATAACCTTAATGTCGCATCCAGGACAGCTCCCGTCCTAGATCTTGGGTTACGGTTTTTGCATGGATCAGAATCCCCAATTAGCCGCCGCCATCGTTCCAGCTGACGTGGATTACTCAGTCGCTGTCAAACAAGATGCGGTGCCTGTTCGGTCGCAAGAGTCGGGACCGGAAAATGACTTCAGCATTCGAGACTCCGTCAACTCAGTG
>JANNCA010000044.1:0-7952 GCA_031386075.1 Oligoflexia bacterium | reverse complement strand
TTACTTTGATCGAGACACCCTAAAAAAGTAACTGGCAAAGTAAAAAAAACCAAAAAAAACTTACTTTTCTTCATAAAAACACCCCCATCAGCACGCGCAGGACCCCGCAGGCGTTGATCAGACTAAATACCTATCCTTATTTTACATTTATTTAGTAAAAATATCAAATATTTGACACCAAAGATGATTTTCAGAAAAGTCAAAAACGACCCCCAAGAGCCCGATCTTAAAGCCTAAAAGGGTCTGAAATCCAATCTGATCGACCGGATTTTTATTCAACTGATCTCAATTTTTGCCAAAAATAAGGCTTTCTGCGGCACATTTTAAGCATCTAACGTAAAAAATCATGAATCAAAATCATGAAAAAAAGGAGATGACTCGTGAAAGACATTAATAAAGCAATCTTGATAGGTCGACTAGGATCTGATCCCATTCAGCGCCAAACAAAATCTGGAGTCCCAGTCACCCACTTTTCGGTAGCGACCACCCGACGAATCCTCAAGGATCGAGGGGATGAAACCAGTACCGAAACAGAAACAAGCCCAATTGAAGAAACCCAGTGGCATCGAATCGTAGCCTGGGGCAGACAGGCAGAAGCCTGCTCACACTATCTCAAAAAGGGTAACTCTGTTTATATTGAAGGACAGATGAGAAGCCACACCTACGAGAACAAAGAAGGAAAAAGCAATCTCTGCTTTGAGATTCAAGCTGAGACAGTCAGTTTTCTGGGAGGTCGCCGCTCAGAAGAAGGAAAGTCGGTAGAAAATTCTAGGTCAGTACTGTTGACGCCGGGAACAGTGACCTAAAGTCGTAACAGTACTCAAACCAGAACATCCAAAGGCCTCAAAAGGAGTTCCTGCCCTCTCCATGAGACAAGGCATTCAAGAAAATGCTTTTCGACGTTAAGATTGAGATCCCGCACTCGAAACCTTTTTTTTGAATGCCTTGTCACCGGGCTTCTGGGTAACGAACTTGATCACCTACCATCACGGCTCGAGGAGTCATGACTGGCGTATTTGCAGCAGGCAGAAACCGATCTAGGCGCGCGACGGACGCCTTATTCTCAGCATGAATCACCTTGAGTTTGGCAATCGGAAATGTAAGATCTCGATAAAATTGTTCATTGAGTAAATCATAGGTAGATACACGCCTGAGAACTTCTAAAATAGACCCCTCACGCAAACCCTGGTCAGACCCCATATTCACATAGTAATCCTTATCAGGAATCTCATCTAAATTACCCATGCTCAGCCCACGATAAATACTATAAACCACAAACTCAGAAGCATAGCTTTGTGGAGTAAACGTAAGCCAGAGCCCAAAAATTTGTAGTCCAACCACTATTAACAACCAACGCACGGACACCCTCCCTTCAACCACAGAACTGCATCGTCATTCGCTTCCCTGCGACTGGTAATGGGTCTTCCTGTACTTATTATTCCTATCGGCAATGAATTCCCAGAAGTAGAGATGAAAAATTTCAACACAAGATTCTTTCAAATCAATCCGATATAACCTTAACGAGGAGAAATCTCTTTTGACCCGCAGCACTATTGAATCAGCAGAACAACTCATTCCAATCGATATTAAGTCATTTCGATCGACAACAAGAGACATCACCTTCGACGTGTATCTAAAAATTTCTGCCACAAATATTGCTCACGTATTCTCTAGAGCCACAGGACTAGACTATAAAAGACTAGCCCAGTACATTCAAAAGGGAGTTGAGCATCTTTACATTCATCCAGACGATCAAGATATTTATCGACTTTTTATTTCTCGCCCAGCGCAAGAAATTTTTCAAGATCCTCAGACTTTACCTGAAAAAAAGATCGCCACACTCATCAACATGACAGAGCAAAATATGTCAGAATTATTTACACAGCTAAACATCAATGATGAGACAGCAGAAAATACGGAAAAGTTAATCAAAAACTACGTCAATATCATGATCAATAACCCAGAAACACTAACCGTAATTCTCAAACTCGCTTCACACGGAGACTATCTCTATTACCACTCAGTCGCCGTATCTATCATGAGCATGTTCATCGCAAAAGCCTCCGGCCAATTCAACCAAAGGATGCTTGAATTGGTGGGCCTTGGAGGATTTCTTCATGACATTGGCTGCACCCAGCTCCCTAAAGAGGTCGTATGCAGCTCGACTGAGCTCACCCTAGATCAATGGAGGGAAATACACTCTCATCCAAAGCTTGGGATGAAGATGACTGAGGGAACCCAATATATTCCTGATGAAGTTCGTTACATCATCTACCAACACCACGAACAGCCAAGTAGTCGAGGATATCCTAACCACCTTCATGGTCCTGTGATTTACTATCCAGCTAAGATTGTAGCGCTCGCAGATTGCTTTAGTGCCCTAATCAGTAAGAGACCATTCCGACCTGCTTATTCAGTACCAGAAGCCCTCAGCATCATTAAAAACTCGGAAGGTAAATTTGACCGTGACTTAGCAAAGGTATTGGCGGTTATTTTTGAACCAAAACGCAAATATTAGTCCTCTTTTTTATTAGAAAATTCCCATAAAATCTGCTTAACTCACCAAAGAATTGCAGTTAATTCCTAAAATGAGGATCTATGAAAAATATTCTTATCGCACTACTCTCTTGGATTTCGCTATTAGGGGCCACCTTCAGGAGTGCCCAAGCTATTGAAATCTCGTTTTTTAACCTCAATTCGGATCAAAAACAAGACCTTCTTCAATTTAAACGGGTCGTATTGCCCGTTCGAATTGAAGACAACTTAGCTAAAGGGGAAGTGTTTCAGTACATTCCTTCAATAGATCCAGTACAATTAGCAGCGCTTTTTTTTGACTACAACAATCAATATCTATTCCTCAGGGGTATGACTTCAACGATTGTTCAAGAGTGGAATGGAATCAGCGAAAATCACGAATGGGAAGGAGTAAGAGCTCTAGTTTCTCAGCACATCAACCCACTTGGATTTTTACTCCCTAATGCCCCACTTCAAAATTTTCAAAATTGTTTTTTTGATGCGACCGCATTTAGATACAACCTAGTTGAAGACTTAGTTTACAACTCTGACGACGAAAGCTATTTAATTCAGTGGTCCGAACCCATGCAAGACAGAAAGAAACATTCTAACTCAAATGAAACGGGTAAAATTCGATTCGAACCTTTCAATAACGGAACGCTCATTTCCTACTCAAATGCAACCAAACCCCCGCTCTTTGGACTCAAACCTAAAGGCCCTGATTTAAACATCATCACGGATGGAATCGAAGACTATATTTGCAACACAGCTGAAGCTTACTATCGGGATACCATCAAATTTTTCATGATCCAGTTCTATAAGGAAAAAAACAAAGACAACGGAATAAGCATTCAAGAAAAAATAGACCACATGTTGGGTGCGTTAAACAACGATAAAGCTTTCTAACCTTTTCAGACATAATTCTCACTCACCGTTCAAGCGAGTAGCGCTTCTTCATTTCTTTGTCGATTCTATAATATTTATATTTATTTAAAATAATATCGCTCCCACGATAGTTCATAAACCAGGGCTGCGAAAGATCATAAGAAGCCTCGTAGTATCCAAGTGCCCACGGACACTCCTCCTGAATCATATCGTCCATCTTCTGAATGAGTGCGGCTCTTTTAGGGCTGCTCGCGAGAGTTTCAATTTGAGCAAAAAGCCGATCAAATTTTGGATTCTCATAGTTTGAGTCACCTGGACCAGGGGCTCGATTTGGGCCATAAAGAAGTTGATAGATGTTTTCTGCATCCGGATAATCCATGGACCACCCTCCCAAGGAAACTTGAAGGTTTCCTTCTTTGAGCTTTTCGAGGAAAGCGGGAAATGAATTAGGAATGATGTCGACCTTGACCCCGATCTGCCCCCACTGTTGAGCCATAAAATCACCAAGCTGACGATCCGTTGTAGAGGCGCCCCGTAAGTCAAACTTAATTGAAGGCAACCCTTCACCCAAAGGATATCCGGCTTTTTTGAGGAGCTCCTTAGCTAAGGCAAGATCAAAGCCGTATTTAATCTGAGAGGTAGTTGGGCGATCTAAAATGCCGATAGGAACCGCATTCACCATCTTTTTCCCAGTTCCATTAGTGAAAATAGAAATCCATTTATCACGATCGATCGAGGCGGAAAGAGCCTGCCTCAAGTATTGATTCGAGCCGATGAGTTTATCCTTCATATTAAATGAAATATAACGAATAACCACGCCCGTTTGAATACTGAGATGTATCCCTTTCTTGACTAAATCCGGAGACAAATTCACCTGATCCGTAATTGCCTGCTTAAAGTTATCCTTAGGAAGAAGCATCATATCTGCATTCCCCTTCATAAAGTTCAACCACTGGGGCTGAGCCTCTTTAATAATTGCCATCACGATCTTATCTAAAAACGGCATGGACCTACCCGCATCCTCTGTCATGCCATCCTTTTGGTAGGCTTCCGCTCCCGTCTGGGGATAATTCTCCGATCGAAAATGCAGATTCCTTTCGAGTACGATTTCGTGGTTTCGCTCCCATTTTTTCAAGACAAACGGCCCGGTTCCAATAGGATGATCGAGCAAATTTCCCTGCTCGTCTCCATAGCTAGCGACAGCTTCGAATGGAATCGGCGACGCAAACGTCATTGCGAGAAGGTAAAGAAACTGAGGATCCGGCTTGAGGAGTTTGATCTGAAGTGTGAAATCATCCAGCGCTTTCAAACCTTCAATCGGTTCATCAAATATTTTTCGAAATTCCTGCTCGGGAGCCTTCACTAATCGATCATGAAACGAATTCACTCCAGCAATTTTACCCTCCATGATCCACCAACCCTGAGACTGCAAAGAGGGCAGAGCCAGACGCTTCATTCCATAGACAAAATCCTGGGCCTTCATTTCACGGCCTTTTCCCTGCGTGGCAGAGAAGCAGGGGTCATCCTGAAAATGAACCCCTTTTTTGATCTGTATCGTCAACGTCAGCTTGTCAGCAGAATACTTAGGCATTTTTTCAGCTAAAAGCGGCTCTAATTTATAAACATCTGATAAATAGGTATACTGATAGAGCGTTTCATAAATGCTGGGTACTAAATCTAAACTCACACTGTCGTAGGCATTGGCAGGGTCCCAGGTTTTTACGTCATCTTTTTCAAAACCATGGAAAACGAATAGATTGCCATCATCGACTTTTTGGGTACACCCCACACTTAAAGTAATTACCATCAAGGCACAAATCAATTGAATCATACGACCGGCACTCCCCGGTCGGGATCATTACCCTATTCCGATTTTCTTCACAACCCATTTTCGCGCCTGGTCAAGTGCCTCATCCAACCCAGAAGTCCGAGGTCCTCCTGCTTGAGCTAGATCTTGCTTCCCACCTCCACGGCCCTCAATACACGAAACTACACTTTGCAAAAGCTCATTCGCATGCATACTCTTGGGAGCTTGTGGACCGATGGCAACTAGAATAGAAGCCTTTGGCCCAACTTTGGACTCGCCTTTAGATCCACCCTTAAAATCATCCTGGGATTGACCTGGATCTACCATACCAAGCACTACTATTGCTTCGGGTGCTTTCTGGTGAATTCGATCAGCGAGATCTCTGAGTCGTTTAATCCCCAGAGAATCAGGAGCGCACCGAGAAATCACCCACTTCATCTCCTGATAGGATTCTGATTTTGACAAGAGCTCGTCGACCTCGCCACCGGCACTCTTAGCCTGCCACTGCTCCAACTGCTTGCGAAGATCGCGCTCAAGGAGAGCCATTCGTTCCAGCTTACCTAAGATTTCGTCCGTCGAAGATGCCTTCAAACGATCTCGCACAGCCTTGAGTTCTTTCTCTCGTTCCCTCAGGTAGTTAAACGCACCCTGTGAGGTGTATGCAACCATTCTCCTCACTCCTGCTGCAATTCCGCTCTCGTTAGCAATCTTAATCAGATGGATTTCGTTCGCGTTGTCTACATGGGTCCCACCACAAAGCTCAGTGGAAAAAGCTCCCACCCGAACTACCCTCACCGTATCCCCATATTTTTCACCAAAGAATGCCATAGCGCCTGACGCGATTGCTTGATCCTTATTCATCTCTTGCTTCAAAACAGGGTCTGCATTCCAAACCCTCTCGTTGACCAAATCCTCGATCTGAGTCATCTCCTCATCCGTCAATGCCTGAAAGTGTGTAAAATCAAAACGAAGTAAATCAGGGCCAACCCACGACCCGGCCTGTTTCACATGGTTTCCCAAAACTTTGCGAAGCGCCCAATGCAAAAGATGAGTCGCCGTGTGATTTCGAGCCGTTCGAAACCTGAGCTCGATATCTGTCTCCTGAAGATAGGAAGTTCCGACGGCTAGAGTTCCCCTTTTAGGACGAATGTGCGCAACGATCAGTTCCGGCATAGGCCGTTGTACGTCCACGACTTCTCCCTCAAAATTCGAACCTGTCACCCGACCGTGATCTCCTACCTGCCCCCCACTCTCCCCATAAAAGGGAGTTTGGGAAAATACAGCTTCAACCAACGGCCCCTGCTGATCTGAACTCTGAGGCTCGAGAATAGCCAAGCACTCCCCTTGAGCCTGATGGTGGTCATATCCAACAAAACGAGGGAGCTTTCCTTGAGCCTTTAAATCCTGCAATAGTTTTAAATATTGATCTTTGACTAAATTTTCTCCGGATCCCTTCCAATGCTTCCTTGACTCAGAGCGTTGACGTTCCATTGCCCTCTCAAAACCCACCTCATCGACAGCCAAATCTTTCTCAGCACAGATGACACGGGTCAAATCTAAAGGAAACCCATAGGTATCGTAGAGCTTAAAGGAGACTTCGCCCGACAGAACCTTTGCCTGCCCGAGCTGTGAAGTGGCATCATCTAAAAGAGCGAGACCCCGCTCGAGGGTCTTCAAGAACTGTTCTTCTTCAGATAAAACTAATTTTTCAATAAAGGCTTCTTTTTCGACTAGATCTGGGTAGGCACCCTTCATTTGAGAAATCACAAACTTGACGGTCTGATAAAGAAAGGGTCCCGTAAATCCTAATTTTTTCCCATGTCGAATCGCCCGGCGCATCATTCGCCTCAGCACATAGCCTCTACCCTCATTCGACGGAATCACTCCATCTCCAATGAGAAACACGGTCGCCCGCGAATGATCCGCGATCACTCTGAATGAAACTGCGGTATCCTGTTTTTGATCATAAGCAACTCCTGTTGGAGACGCCTGAGACAAACGAGAAATCTGGGAGATGATTTCCAGAAAAGCATCCGTATCGTAATTTGTATCCACCCCCTGCAAAAGTGAGGCAATTCTCTCCAACCCAGCCCCCGTATCCACAGAAGGCTGGGGAAGGGGTGTTAATTTCCCATCGGCCGACCGCTCATACTGCATGAAGACTAAGTTCCAAAACTCCATGTAACGGTCACAGTCGCAGCCCATGCCGCAAGTCGGCTTCTTGCAACTGTACTTTTCACCCCGATCCATGAAAATTTCACTGCAGGGGCCACAGGGCCCGGTATCTCCCATGGACCAAAAATTATCCTTCTCTCCGAAACGGAAGATGTGATCCTGAGGAACCCCTTCTTGTTGATGCCAAATTTCGGCGGCTTCATCGTCTTTTTCAAAAACAGTGACATAGAGCTTGTCTTTTGGCATTTTCAACTCTTGGGTCACAAATCCCCAAGCCAGACGAATCGCTTCTTTCTTAAAATAATCTCCAAAAGAAAAATTCCCCAGCATTTCGAAAAACGTATGATGACGCGCGGTGAATCCGACATTTTCTAAATCATTGTGCTTGCCCCCAGCTCGAACACACTTCTGAGAGGTAGTGGCTCGTCTGTAGGGGCGAGATTCCTTGCCGAGAAATACATCCTTAAATTGAACCATCCCCGCATTCGTAAAGAGAAGGGTAGGGTCATTCTGTGGCACGAGAGAGGAACTTTCCACAATCTGATGACCATTTTTTTCAAAATATTTCAGA
>JANNCA010000017.1:0-3894 GCA_031386075.1 Oligoflexia bacterium | reverse complement strand
GGAAGGCTCAGCCAAGTCGAGCGCCCAGCGATTGCGGTCAAGCTCCCCACTCTGAGTCCAGATGGCTGCGTTCTAGTGGATGTAGGGGCCAACGTAGATTGTAAGCCGGAACACCTCCGAGACTTCGCCATCATGGGTGCTATCTTTGCACAAGCTGAAAGGGCGCTCAAACGCCTCCCTCGGGTGGCACTTCTTTCCAATGGAGAGGAGAGAAAAAAAGGGAATGAACTCACACGAGCTTCTTTAGCCCTGATAGAGAAACTCCCCTGCTTTGGTTCCGGACCCGAGGCCATCGGAAAGTTTGTCGGATACGCAGAAGGAAAAGAAATCTTCAAAGGCCAGGTCGACGTCGTCGTTACCGATGGTTTCGTCGGAAACGTAGTACTCAAATCCGTAGAGGGTTTAGGCTTGGCTGTCACTCATATATTAAAAACAGAAGCAAAACGAAACCCTTTGACTACTCTTGGCTTTCTTCTCGCTGCGGGTGTTTTTACCCGTTTCAAGCGGAGACTCGACTATGCGGAATATGGTGCTGCTCCGTTGCTCGGTGTCGCAGGATATGTGTTTGTCTGCCATGGTCGAAGCAATCCTAAAGCAATTAAAAATGCGCTTCTCCGAGCTCAAGCAGCCATGCAAGGGCAACTGGTGGAGCGCTTAGAACACACACTCGTAACCCTACCCAAGTCATAAATGGAGACATTGATTTCATGTCAAACACGAAAAGTAGCGCTCGATATGCTTCACGGATTACTGGAACAGGCTCGGCATTTCCTGAAACTCAGTTATCTAACGATGAAATCGCTCAAAGAATAGACACCACAAACGAATGGATTGTCGAAAGAACTGGAATCAAAGAACGTCGGATATCGACTCCTGGAAATCCAAACGAGTTCAACTCCTCACTTGCGTACTCGGCAGCGACTCGGGCCCTCGAAATGGCCGGAAAAACAGCAGAAGACATTGATCAGATCATTTATGCTACCTGCACCCCAGATACTCTGATTCCATCCACAGCCTGTTGGCTTCAAAAGAAACTAGGAGCCCGAAAGGCTTGGGCCATTGACCTGAACGCCGCTTGCTCAGGCTTTGTCTTCGCACTTTCTACCGCGGATCAATTCATTCAGAGTGGTCAGGTCAAAACATCCCTCGTTGTTGGGGCAGATACTTTATCCGCCTTCACCAACTGGTCAGATCGATCCTCCTGCATCCTATTTGGAGACGGAGCTGGGGCAGTCATCGTTGAGCAAATCCCAGCTGAATCGGATCGAAGAATTTTATCGAGTCACCTTCATACAGATGGAAACCTTTGGGATTTATTTCATATTCCAGCAGGAGGATCTAATCTGGAAGTGACGCCTGAAGCCTACGAGCAAAAACTCAATAAAATGCAAATGAAGGGCAAGGAAATCTTTAAAGTAGCTGTCCGAACCCTCGCTGACTATGCGGTACAGGCCCTCGACGCAAATGGCTTAACCGTAAGTGAGTTGGACTGGGTCGTCCCCCATCAGGCCAATCTTCGTATCATTGAAGCTGTAGCCAAGCGGCTTGAAATCCCGATGAGTAAATTCCTGGTCAATATTGATCGTTTTGGAAATACTTCTTCCGCCACAGTGCCAACCGCCTTTGATGAAGGCGTCAGAGATGGCCGAATTCAAAAAGGACAAACGGTACTCATGGACGTCTTTGGCGCAGGCCTCACCTATGGCTCTCTGCTCATGCGTTGGTAAAGAATACTTTCTTGGTAAAGAAAAATGGACTTTAAAAATATGACTCAAACTCAAACAACGATTTCTCTCAAATTACCTGTTATTTTTGCAGTATTTCCGGGTCAAGGCTCTCAACATGTTGGGATGGCCAAAGACCTTTTCGAACACTTTGCCGTAGCCCGAGAAGTCTTTGAAGAGGCATCAGACTCGATTCATGTCGACCTGAAAAGACTTTGTTTTAACGGTCCAGACGATGACCTCAAGCTCACCGAAAACACACAGCCCTGCCTTTTGGCAGCATCCGTTGCAGCCTTTCGTGTCGCCCAGAAGGAACTCAATTTTACTCCCCAGGCTTTTGCAGGACACTCCTTAGGAGAATATTCCGCCTTAGTCGCTATGGAAAGTTTGGAGCTAGGATCCACTGTCCGCTGGGTTCGCGAGCGGGGTATCGCTATGCAAAAAGCTGTCCCTACAGGGGAAGGAACTATGGCAGCCCTATTAGGATTGGAAGACGCTCAAGTAGAATCCCTTTGCCAAAGAGCCACTGACCTTGCCATTCAAAGTCGAAAACAAGGAGCCAACGATCATTTATCCGTTTCTCCCGTGGTTGAACCTGCCAACTTTAATTCGCATGGCCAAGTTGTTATTGCTGGATCGATCGATGCCGTACAGGAGGCCTTGGCTCTACTCAAAAGCGGAACCGATTTTGCCGGAGGAAAAGCAATTCCTCTCCAAGTCAGTGCTCCTTTCCACTGCAAACTCATGCGACCCGCCCGAGACCGAATGGCTGACCTTTTTTCCCAAGCCACTCACGCACAGAAGCCCAAACTCCTTCGCTCCCCTTACGTTCCGAATCGGACTGGAAGAATCTGCAAAGAGGCCGGAGTTGTCCTTGAACTCTTAGTCGAGCAAGTGGATCACCCCGTCCTCTGGAAACAATCCATCGTGACACTCCTCACTTCTTTTACCCCCCCCCCGGCCGGATTTATGACTGTAGAGTTTGGACCTAGTAAGGTTCTATCCGGGCTTATCAAGAGGATTGCTTCACAAACCCCTCAAACTTGCAACCAGATTTCTTTTCAGGATACTTCTTCCTTAAAAAACTTAGAAAGTGTACTTAAAGGTTTCAATACACGCTAACGCTCAGGAGAGCACACAATGACTTCTAAAAAACCGATTGCAATCGTCACGGGAGCCTCTCGAGGTATTGGGTCTGCAATAGCCCTTCGTCTAGCAAAAGACGGTTATGACGTCCTC
This sequence comes from Oligoflexia bacterium, assembly GCA_031386075.1. GTDB lineage: Bacteria > Bdellovibrionota > UBA1018 > UBA1018 > UBA1018 > CAIYTD01. The sequence continues at coordinate 931 of JANNCA010000017.1, read as the reverse complement.
ATCAATTATTCTTCGAATGAAGAGAAAGCCCGAGAGTTACTCGAGCAAATCACAGGGTCCGGTGGGACAGGTGAACTTTGCGGGTTCGATGTCTCCCAGCCGGAACAAGTGGATGAAAAAGTCGACGCGATTGTTCAATCGAAAGGACCGATTGCAGTGCTTGTCAATAATGCTGGCATTTCAATCGATTCACTGCTCATTCGTCTCAAGAACGATGACCTGGAAAAAATTCTTGCTATTGACCTCAAAGGAGCCATTTACTGCACACGAGCAGTCACCCGGTCCATGATGAGGGCTCGCAATGGAAGCATTATCCAAATTTCTTCAGTCGTTGGGGAGAGCGGCAATGCAGGGCAGAGCGCCTATGCAGCGGCTAAAGCAGGTCTAATTGGATTTAGCAAAAGTGTAGCTAAAGAGTTGGCAAGCCGTCAGGTTCGTGTCAATGTAGTCACCCCTGGTTACATTGCAACAGATATGACTGGGGCCTTGACGGATGCCCAAAAAGAAGCGATTCTGCGCGTCGTTCCCCTTGGATTTCTAGGAGCCGCTGAAGACGTAGCGTCTTTAGTTGCTTTTTTGGCCTCCCCGACGAGTCGGTATATCACTGGCCAGGTCATTGGAGTCAACGGTGGAATGTACATGTAAAAAATCTTGAAGGTCAGGATGACGTTCAAGCTAAAAAATAACCGCGAATGCGCGGGGTCTTGAAGAGATCTAAAAAAATCTGATAGAACCAGCGTGTACGCAGGCTCCCCAAAGGAGCATAAAAAAAGGAGATATGAGCGATGTCGACTACTGCTTCTGTGGAAGAAAGAGTTCGCACTATTATTTGTGATCAATTGGCCGTTGAACAGGACAAGGTCACCACAACTGCTTCCTTTATAGACGACCTCGGCGCTGACAGCTTGGACATCGTCGAACTCGTCATGAC
>JANNCA010000189.1:0-15376 GCA_031386075.1 Oligoflexia bacterium | reverse complement strand
AAGTATGCCGGGAACCAAAAAAATAGAAAACCTCATCCTCAAACTTCTCTCTGAGCATGGAGAAGTCAGTATTCGCTCCATCGCCAGGGCTGGAGATTTTTCGGAGACAAGCGATACGGATCGAAAGACGATCGGCAGGGCCTTACTCAGTATGAAGAATCAAGGTCTGCTTCTTTCAAAGGGCGCAGGACGCTCAAGTGTTTATGTAAAGGTGACTCAGGCCCCTTGGCGAGCACCCACTGAAACCACCGTGGTGACCGAACCTCAATCTGAAGGAGAATCTCCCTTCAAAGACATCACGCTGTCGGCCAAGTCGGAAGCCTTGCTTCGGTACGTTTCGCGATCTCTCACGGCGCGAATCCCGGTTGGTTACAATCAAGATTTTTTGCGATACTATAAACCGAACGAAACTTTCTATTTGAGTACGGCTCAGCGTGAGACTTTGCATTCTACCGGACGAGTGGAGGCGCAGGTTCGGAAAGCCGGGACCTACGCTCGAAACATCATGAACAGACTCCTCATCGACCTTTCATGGAACTCAAGTCGCCTTGAGGGGAACAGGTATTCGCTTCTTGAAACCAAGCGATTGATCGAACTGGGTGAAAGTGCAGCCGGAAAAGATGCGTCTGAAGCGCAGATGATTCTCAATCACAAAGCAGCCATCGAATACGTCGTTGAATCGGCGGAGTCAGAAAATATTTTTTCTCATGAGGTGCGCAGTATTCACGCGCTCTTATCAGAGAACCTTTTAGGTGATCCAAGTGCAACTGGCCGAGTGAGAACGATTGCAGTTGGCATCGGTGGAACAACCTATATGCCCCTCGAAAATCCGCACTTCCTCAAAGAGTGCTTCGATCTTTTCATTGAAAAGTTAAACCTCATTGAGGATCAATTCGAGAAGTCTCTTTTTTCACTGATCCAATTGTCTTACATGCAAGTATTTGAGGACGTGAATAAAAGAACAGCACGACTTGTGGCAAACATTCCGCTCATCAAAAAGAATCTAAAGCCGCTCTCGTTTACTGACGTAAACCAAGAAGCCTACATCAAAGCACTCCTTGGGATTTACGAAAAGACCGATATCAGCCTGATGCGGGATCTCTATGTTTGGGCATACACGCGCTCATCGCAACGATACTCAGCCATTCAACAAGCGATGGGAGAGCCCAACTTACTGAAGGTAAAATATCGCACAGTAATTCAAGAGATCGTTCGCTCAATCATCCTTGAAAAAGTGGGTGGCGCGCAGGTTGTGCCGAAAATTCAAAATCTGATTCAGGCGCAAAGTCTTTCTGAGTCAGAACAGGCTGAACTTTTTCAAGTGATCGAAATCGAAATTCTAAGTCTGCATGATGGCAACATTGCTCGATTTAAAGTTCGCCCAAGTGAATTTCAAGCCTGGAAAGAGTTACAGTGAGGTCTCGAGACTTGAGGGTTCAGAGGGCAATACGGGATAGTAAATAGTTTTTTCAATTCATATCGCACATTTGGACCCTTTAAATACTTGGGAAGCTGATAGGAGTGACCGTAATATACTCTTTCTGTGCCGAAGAAGAAGCCGATCCACATTTCAAAAGAAGTTCGCCGCCTCGCTGATCTTGACGGCGCTGGACCCACAGCTTCCCAGCGCCCAGAGAAATTGTTGGTAGTGGAGTCTAAAGCGAAAGTCGGAACGGAAGTGAACTTTCAGAGAAAAAATTCTACCTTCAGATTCATCCTCCCAAACCCGCAACCGAAATTGGAGATAGTGCATGACCAAATCGAAGGTCGGACCAAGTAACGAACTACCCATTTTATCCTTTGATTCGGACGAGCAGTGGGAAAAATGGCTAGCATTAAATCACAGTAATTCAAATGGAGTTTGGTTGTGCTTTCAGAAGAAAAGCTCAGACAAAGTATCTCCCTCCTATGCTGAAGCTCTTGACACGGCTCTTTGTTATGGATGGATCGACGGTCAAAAATTTACCCATAGGCGTCCACGAAGTGGATGGTCAAAGAAGAATACCGAAAATGTCGGGCGCCTCATAAGTGCTGGCAGGATGCAAGCTTCGGGACTTGCAGAAGTGGAGGCTGCAAAAAAAGACGGTCGATGGAAAGCAGCTTATGATTCACCCAGCAAAGCAACTATCCCTGATGATTTCATAAAGGCGCTTAGTCGCAATAAAAAGGCACAGGCGTTTTTTCTTACGCTCAACAAGGCAAACCTATATTCTGTTGCCTATCGACTTCAAACAGCGAAGAAGCCAGAAACGCGTGAAAAAAGAATGAAAGCAATTCTAGAGTTGATGAATAAAGGCGAGAAATTTCATTGAATGAATCATGGAATCAAGCGCATTTTTATGATGCCAAAAATGTTTGGTCTGATGTCCAAGCGAGCCTGAAAATTTATGATCGATGGCAAGGTGCAACGACACCTATTAAGAATCAACGGAATTGTGGCTCTTGTTGGACATTCTCTGCCACAGAAGAGCTTGAATCAGCAATTTTTATGAATACTGGAATTCTTACGACACTCGTATGGTTGCGTCGGAGGTGACACGACATCAGCTTTTTGACTATATGATAACAGCTGGTGTTGAGTCCGAACAGAGTTATCCCTATTCTTCAGGAACGACGGGTTCAACCGAAAGTTGCAATTATCAATCGAATAACGTTGTCGCACAGTTAAGTAATTGGCAATACTGAGTCGCTGTATGCAGAAATGCTTCATGTAGTAATCAAGCGGCTTTAGAAGGCGTGTTCCAATAGGTCGTTGCTTCACAAGGCCCTGCTTCTGTTTGTTTAGATGCGACGCCATGGCAATACTACACCGGAGGTGTGTTGGCATCAGGCTGTCCCTCTAACGCTGCAGCCATGAATCACTGCGTACAATTGGTGGGGATGCTGAATTTACTTGTGGCCGAGCTACAGATGGAGGTCACTGCAATTCGACCTGAAGCTTATAAAAATTTGCGGTGCGTATTGGATCCCAACAGCATTCGAGTCCAACGCGTCAATAAGAAAAGGTGAAGTTCGGGGCGAAGTGGGCAGTGGAATGAAAATTTTGTATCAGTCAGGCAGAAAAATTAAGTGATTTCATTACACTGCCCTAAGTCCTGTACGAAGGAATTCTTGTTCGATCAGATTTTTCATAGTCAGTAAGTCTCCGTCAATGCGGGTTCTGGGGTCAAATCCCAAAATACGACTCACTTCGTGGCCAATCATTCCAGCAGGTGGGGCATAGATTAGGTCTACGTGGATTTGGGTTTTTTCTCCGTGGTGGGTGCTTTGAAATAAAATATGACCTGAGTTCATGATCATTGATTTTGGCAGACTTTTCCATGCGATGAGTTGATTTGGAATCATTGCAGAAAGATTAGCTTTCCAACGGATCGGTATTTCGACAGGTCCGACGATGGTCCAAGTTAAACCGAATTTCTCGTTGACTCTGACCTCCTGGATGTAGGACATAAAACGAGAGTAGTTGGTGAACGCCTTCCAAAAATCATAAGCAACTTCGATCGGAGTATTTACCTCTATAGTCCTTTGAAGACGAATGATGGGATGGAATAGGAATTGGAAAAATCGTTTCACCCCAATAGGAGAGATCGCACGGCTCATTGCTGCGACTCCTAAAGATAGAAAAAACATCCCTCGGCTATCTCGGCGGCTAAAACCGTAGCGAGCCAGTGACATTCCAGAGATGCCAAAAATGAAGCGAAACAGCTTTGTTTCTCTCAGCATAGACATGCATCACCCTACCCATGAATAGGGCAAGATTCATGCTAGAGACTTAAAGGTCTATATGAATCGTTTCCGCGACTGAGCCTTCGTCGAAGATGGAGATCTCGTTATCCACCTGACAAGAGAGACAAATCAAGAGACTGACATTCCAGCAGAACGGCAGAGCCAGTCAGAAAAATTCATTTGGAAAGAGGGAGAGGTCGAGTCTGTCTTTTCAAGAATGGGAATTCCAGGGACTTCCTCACTAGAATTAGATCAACTGACTAAATTGATTCAAAGCCCTATTTTGGACGGAGTTCTGCCTTCCGAAGCGGGTTATTTAAAACTCTCGTCAACGTGCACGACACTTGCAGTCAGCTAGATCTATGTTATGGCAGAGGGCTTGCACCAACCAACCAACCAACCAACCAACCAACCAACCAACCAACCCAGTAGAAGAGTTCAATGTAACCGTGTGCCGACGCATCGTGAAAGATAAGGGATTAATATGAGGACCGTAGACACAAAAGAAACGGGGCGTGGTTGTAGAAGCATTCTGGTTGTGGAAGACGAACCGACAATTAGAGAAAATCTAAAAATGCTTTTAGAGCTTGAGGGATTCCCAGTTTATACAGCAGGCAATGGAGAGGAAGGGTTAAGAATCCTCCGCTCAATGCCTAGGCCGTGCTTAGTTCTTCTTGATCTTCTAATGCCCGTGATGAATGGCATGGAGTTTATGGAAGCAAAGAGTCGTGATGTTGTGATTGCCGCTATTCCTGTTTGTATTGTATCTGGAGCTTCTGAAAAACCAGACATGTCGAAAGTAGCCGCTTTTGTAAAGAAGCCAATAGAGTTTGATGGCCTTCTAAAATTTATAAAAAAATTCTGTGGAGAATTTACATAAAAAGAAGGGAGTTAACATGAGTAACAGTGAAAAATCTTTAAAAGTAAGAAAAGTTAAAGCTCAAGAACCTCAAGAAGGGGGCCAATTGTTTTCCGATCTTGGCAGGCTCTATTCTCTTTATGCCCAAAATATTATTGATACTGTTCGAGACCCAATGATCGTCATTAAGAAAGATTTGCGAGTACTTTCAGCCAACCGTTCTTTTTATAAGATTTTCCATACTGAGCCATCGAAAACTGAAAATAGATTGATCTACGATCTAGGTAATAAGCAATGGGATATTCCAAAACTTCGAAAACTTTTGGAGGAAATTCTACCGACCCGTATGAGTTTTGATGACTATGAGGTTGAACACCAGTTTCCAGTTATTGGTAAAAAGGTAATGCTACTCAATGCTCGTGAGATCAAAAGCTCTGAGACTCCCAATAGAGAACCCCTCATTCTACTTGCCTTCGAGGACGTTACGGATCGTAGGAGGTTAGAGGAGGAACGAGATCAGGCGCTAAATGCACGTGAGGAATTAGTTGCGGTTGTATCTCATGAGCTGAAAAATCCGCTTACAACTATTACTAGCAGTTTAGATCTGATTAAAAGAGTCGTGGCAGTAGAAAAATACCAAGAAAAAGTCCAAAAGTTATTTCATAATATTTACGACGCTTCCCGTAGAATGACCCGAATCACTTCTGATCTCATTGATGTAAGTAAAATCGAGGGAGGATACTTTCCTCTTGAGCTAGCTCCGGTAGAGGTTTCTATCCTCATAGAGGAGGTGGTTACTCTTTCGCTGCCGCTGGCCCTAGATAAGTTGATTCAGATCGAAAAACATGTTTCCAAGAAAGTAAATTTAATTACTTGTGATAGAGATCGGGTCGCCCAATCCCTATTAAACCTTCTAAATAATGCGATTAAATTTTCTAACGAAGGAGGAGTGATCTGTATTGAGGTAGATCGGGTAGATGATCAGATTCGGTTTCAGGTAAGAGACACAGGGTGCGGAATTCCAAGAGATCAGTTGCCGCATGTTTTTGAGCGCTTCTGGCAAGCAAAGCATAAACAGTATATGGGGGCAGGGTTGGGGTTATATATCACCAAAGGCATTGTAGAAATGCATGGCGGAAAAGTCGGGGTTGAAAGCAAGACTGGTGAAGGGAGTGCGTTTTATTTTACTCTGCCTATTGCTGCTACTACAGTCCGACGGAGTGCGTGAAGGACGTCCGAATCGCCGAATAGACGAGTGTGCCAAATATGCCAAGACCTAAGAGAATCGATAATGCCGAATTGCAATTACAAAAATTATGGGAAAAATTTTTCAGTAAAAATATATCTAAAAGCTCCAAATTTATGATTTCTTTTGGGGTGGCTATTTTAGGTTTCTTGGTTGTTGCTTTGCTATTTAAACAGTGTGGTGTTTACTATCCCTCAGTCATTGTATTTGCAATAATCTTGATCAGTCTTTATTCTGGGCTATTTTTTGGGTGCGTTTTCACACTGGTGCTCTGCATTTTGGCGGATTACTATTTTGTTTCTCCTGTTGGGCAGGTACTTTCTTCGGTGGAAGGGACGCAGTATTTTGTGATCTTAGTCATTATTGGATTTACCACAAGTTTTCTAATTGCCTCACTTCGTCTTTCATTTCGGCGCACGTTAATAGCAAAACAAGAGGCTCAAAACGCAGTTTTGGCAAGAGATCGGATGATCGGCGTGATCTCTCATGAGCTGAAAAATCCCTTAACCGCTTTGGGTACTGGAGTCGAAATTATAAAAAGAATTTTACCTCAAGATCCTCAATTGGACAGAGTCCGTATCCTTGTTGATCGGCTTGAGCCTTCCACTCAAAGGATGGAGAGATTAATTTCAGATCTACTTGACGTAACCCGACTTGAGGCCAAAGCTTTAAAGCTAGAAATCGGTTTGAGGGATCTTGAAAAAATTATTAAAGAGATTGTTCAGTCAGTAGAGGCCGATGCCCAAGAAAAACGAGTTCAGCTCAGCAGTGAGCTTCAATCGGATTGTCGAGCAGTGCTTTGTGACTCAGAAAGGACGGGTCAGGTCCTCCTTAATTTGGTGAGTAATGCGATCAAGTTTACGAATGCTGGAGGTAAGATTCATGTTTATGCGGAGAAAATCAACGGCAGGGTTGAGGTACGGGTCGCCGATACTGGAAGAGGAATTTCCAAAGAGAATCTGTCCCATGTCTTTGATCGCTTCTGGCAAGCTCAAGATACAGCGTATCAAGGTACAGGCCTTGGTCTTGCTATCGCAAAGGGAATCGTAGAGGGCCAGGGCGGTTCAATCTGGGTGGAAAGTAGAGTGGGAAAGGGAAGTGTATTTTGTTTTACCTTGCCTACTGCTGAAGCTATAAGGACGGGAAAAGTTGCTTGAGAAGGAATTCGTTTTTCTACTATTTGAAACTATGAAATCTTGGGTAAGTCTGTCTTGAAACCCCAGTTGAGGCTGCTTTCTGAGGTTTAGAAATTTCAAGTGATGAGTTTTTGGAATTCCAAGATACCTCGCTCCAGTCGTCTTATTTTTTATCCAGAGGGTTGTCAAAAAAATCGACGATTCCGCTTTCTAGGCAATATTCTGCCCCGATAATGGTCACTTTTTTTTGGTGGACTAGATCTTCGAGAAATCGGCTACCGTGACGCAGGTGATCTGTGGATGCGAGGACATTTGCACGAACTGCGTCGCGCCATAATTGAGGAAGATTCCTAGGTTGTTTTGAGGATGTAACCAGGCCCTGTATGTGGGGGCGGATGCGCCCAACGATGGAGTCAAGATTTTCAGCTGGAAAAGATTTCTTTCCATCTAGGGTATCGAGTGTTGCTTGAATGGCGCCGCATTCGGTATGTCCCATGACGATCACCAATTTAGCTTGGGTTGTGGCAGCCGCGAATTCAACACTCCCTACTTGAGAAGGGGCAACAATATTACCTGCCACTCGAATTACAAAAAGATCTCCTAGTCCTTGGTCGAAAATAATCTCCGACGGGGCTCGTGAATCCGAGCAAGAAAGAATAATGGCAAAAGGACCACCGGGCTTAACATTGAGCCAATTAGCATCTTTTTGAACGGGAAAATTTCCACTTCGACGCATATGGATAAATCGTTGATTACCTGAAATGAGTCGGCGAAGGGCTTGTTTGGCGGGTAGGGGTTTTATGCTGGGCATGATTGAAAGACACTATGCCACCAAGAATCGAGCTGGTCAACTGAAGTAAAAATAAGTAAGGTGCCCGAGTTAGTTTGCAAGTGGAACGCAACAAAGAAAAGGAAGAAGAAATTTTATGAAACTTTATTATTCTGCAGGTTCTTGTTCTACATCATGTCATATTGTTCTCGAAGAGTCAGGTCTAAAATACGAGGCTATTCAGATTGACTGGGAAAAGACCTCAGATCCCCATGTTTCGCAGGTTCAGGAACTCAATCCATTAGGGACTTTGCCGATTTTGATGACAGATGAGGGAAAGCAACTCGATCAGAACATTGCCATTCAAACTTATGTTGCTGATAAGGCGAGTGAAAAAAAGTTATTGCCACCCGTGGGAACTGTGGAGCGGGCTGAGGCAATGAATTGGTTGTCGTTCGTGGCGTCTGACCTTCATAAAAGTATTGGTGCATTGTTTTCGGTTGAGTCGCTGTCTGGAGATAAAGCGGTTCAGGATACCCTCCGAAATGTGATGGTTGGTAAATCCAAAGATTATTTAGCCTATGTAGATTCTAAGTTGGCCGGCAAAGACTACTTAATGGGTAAGAATTTTAGCCCAGCGGATGCTTACGCTTATGTAGTGATGGGATGGTGTCGTTGGCTAGAAATTCCTTTGACTCCTTATAAAAATATTCAAGGATTTATGGAAAGAATGACAGCTCGTCCTGCTGTGGCGAAGGTGCTCAAGGCAGAGGGGCTTAGCTAAAAGTCGGCACTCTTTTTATCCTATTATATAAGTGGGTTCGAAAAATTTAAAAAAACGGCGTTCAAGAATATGTCTTTGTCTAACAGATTTAAGTCTTAAATTCAGAAAAGCATTTTCTTGAACGCTCTGTTTATAAAATTTTTCTGGGCTTTATGACAGGAAGGCAGATCTCCCATTCTCCTTGATCATAGTGAGCGTAAGCATAATACCATCGCAACACGACCTGGTTGGATGCGAAGAAGAGTTGATTGGGCATAGATTCAAGTGGGAGATTTCCGTCCAGAGTTAAGCACCAACCGTAAGTATTCATCTCAGTGTTTGAGATGATTTCATAGTCTTCTAGTTCTTCGTCTGAGGTCAATTCATTGATAGATAAGAGGCCTGCAGCAGTACCTTTATAGTTGAGGATTTCTTTCGATTGGGCTTCTTTGAGAATTTTCATCGTGAAAGTTCCTACGGATTGACTGATGTCCGCGTCTCTAGATCCTTTGAGTAGGACTTCAGATCCAATTCCAATAAATTCGTATTCAACGGCGTTGGCAGGATTTGTGTCCAAGAGTAGAATTAAGGTAAGGCCGGCCAACAGGTGAAGATATTTCATAATTAAGCTTTCTAGTTCTTTTTAGGTACATTCAAGTTTCTTAATAAGCCAGTCAAATCAATCGTGTGGTTGATTTGACTGAGTTGATGAGAACCGAGACGCTTTTGCCTCTTCTTTCGACTTTACCTGTGATGATGATGTGGCGAGTTCTTTGAATGATACTGGAGTATCGCTCATAGGTTTTCTTGAAGCAGACTAGATCTACGGAGCCGAATTCATCTTCCAAAGTGATGAACGTGACACCGTTTGCCGTCGGCGGGCGTTGAATGAGCAAAACAATGCCAGCATAAATGACATATGCTCCATGAGGGCGCTTCTTGATCTCGAGGCTATGGGTTTTTGGTAGTGAAGGGTCTTCAAGTCGGACTCCTGCCATAACATTTCCTCGAAGCGAGTATTCGAGTCCTCGATAGTCTTCGAGGATCCCTTCGAGTAAAGTCATCGGTGGAAAGAGGGTGCTCTTGATTTGAGTTTCTGTAGGGGGCTCGAGTTTTGACTGTGACTCAAACAGATTGAGTTGTTCATTTCTTTTGTATTCGAGGATCGAACGGAGTTCGAGGGAGGACCAAAAAGTGTGTCTTGGGTCCATTCCAAAAGATGAAAAAACACCTGACATGGCCATTGTGTCAATGACGTCTTTTTGAAATTGCGTTCTGGATAGGAAGTCGTGGAGATTTTTAAATCTACTTTGAGCGCGAGTCTTTACTAAATGATCGAAGTCATATTTGCGGATTCCCTGAATATTTCTAAAACCCATTCGAATTGTCATCTTTTTCTCTAATATGGCATCCCATACCGAAAGGTGGGGATCAATGGGAAGGACTTTCACTTCATGGCGAATGGCATCGTTTATGAGTACATCAATAGGATAAAATCCCATCGGTTGTGAATTGATCAAGCTGCAAAGAAGTTCTGCTGGGTGATAGTATTTGAGCCAAGCCGACAGATAGCTGAGAATTGCAAAGGAAGCGGCGTGAGATTCGGGAAACCCGTAGGCTGAAAATCCCTTCATGTACCCAAAAAGTTCCTGAGCTCTCAATTCTGACATTCCTCCGGAGATCAGACCTTGGTAGAATCGAGCGCTCAGCGCATCGACGGCCTCAGCTGACCGCCAAGCGGCTATAGCTCGTCGGAGTTGGTCGGCTTCACTGGGCGAGAATCCGGCTTTAACAATGGCTAGCTTCATGATTTGTTCTTGAAAAATCGGGATTCCGTAGGTTCTTCCTAGGATCTTCTCAGTTTCTGGATCCTCAAAAAGAGTGGGGATCCCTCGCTTAGCATTTTCTCTTCGGGTGATGTAGGGGGTTTTCATGTCGCCCACATTGGGTCCTGGACGGACCAAGGCAACTTCTACGACGAGATCATAGAAATTTTCGGGTTGGGTGATTCCTAAAGTGCTGATTTGGGCTCGTGATTCAATTTGGAAAGTTCCAATGGTATCCCCCTTCTGAATCATTCCGTAGACTTGAGGGTCGTCCTCTTGGGGGATGTCCCAAAAATGAATGCCAATCAGGGCGCAAGTCTTGTGGATTACAGTCAAGAAGCCCAAGCCCAAAACATCAATCTTAATGAGTTTTAAAGTATCTAAATCATGTTTATCCCACTGACAGATGGTTCTAGCCTCCATACGTGCGGGTTCAATCGGTACTGTTTCAATCATGGAATTCGCTGATAATGTAAATCCACAGGCGTGAATCGAGAGGTGTCTTGGGAAGCCGATGACTGTTTGGGCGAGTTGTTCGATTTTTAATCGGTTATTTTCCGATTCGGAAGCGCCGATGACCTGGGTGATCTCCGAGAGTGCACTTCGCTTTTGGTAGGTACGAACGGCTGATATCATAGCGGCGCGATCACGACCATATTTATTGTAAATATATTGAATGACATCTTCGCGTCGTTCATGCTCAAAGTCGACGTCGATATCAGGAGGTTCTCCTCGATCCTCGCTCATGAAGCGCTCAAAGAGGAGTGTCATCTTCACGGGGTCGATCACCGTAATTCCGAGGCAAAAACAAACGATCGAGTTTGCCGCGGATCCTCGCCCCTGACAGTAGATCTGATTTTTTTTTGCAAAGTCGACGATATCGTAGACAGTGAGGAAGTAGTCGGAGTAATTCATTTTTTGGATGAGCTGAAGTTCGTGGAAAATCTGCTTTTCTACTTCAATCGGGATCATGCCCTTGTAGCGCGAATACGCACCTCTCCAGACGAGCTCCTCCAAATACCGTTGAGCAGTGTATCCATGAGGGATCCATTCGGAAGGATATTGATAGGAGAGTTCGCTGAGAGAAAAGTGACATCTTTCTGCAATGTCGAGGGTGGCTTGAATTGCATCAGGCAACTCTCGAAAGAGAGAGCACATTTGGAGTGGAGACTTGAGGTATCTTTCTTCATTTGGAAAGAGCTTGAAGCCAGCAGTTTTTAATGTGACTCCTTCTCGAATGCAGGTCAGGACATCCTGAAGTTGTCTTCGCTCCGGTACATGATAGTGGACATCATTCGTGGCAACGATTCTCAAGCCATGCTTAGTTGATGCTGACAACGCTCTTTGGGTGCGCTCATCGTCCATGCCATCGAGGTAGTGAGAAAGGGAGAGGAAAAGTCGATCGCCTAATGCTTCCTTGAGAAGCGGTAAATGAGTCAAGAGGGGGAAGTGGTTCTTCTCGGTGACTTGGCACAAGGCAAAGAGTCCTGAAGCTTCGGCCTGATCTAAAAAAGCGATGAGTTCTGGAATACTTAGTTCTCCTTTTCCTTTTTCTTTACCTTGATGTGCTGCTGTCAAAATTCGGCACATGACTCCATAGGATTTTCTGTCTTTTGCCAGAAGAGTGATGGAGAGGTGACCCTTGAGTCTGAGTTCGCATCCTGAAATGAGTTTTAGGGTGGAGATATTCTTGGCTGCTTCATAGGCGCGTGGCAATGCATAGACTCCGTTGATATCTGTAATTGCGATTGCCGAAAAACCTAAATGAGAAGCTCTCTCAAGATATTCGTGGGCTCCGGACGCCCCCCGAAGAAATGAGAAATTTGTTTTGCATTGGAGTTCGGCATACATCAAGAGTTACTCGTAATACCCGTGAATAAAGGAGTGATGGCTTGGGTCGGTGAATACCCATAGCGTCGTACCTCCCTCGAGTTCCACACAGTAGTAATTTCTGGACGGAGTTTCGTTGATCCAGTCGGATGAAATTCTTTCGACTCGAGACCATCGGTGAATTTTGAGGGAGCGTTTTTTGAGTGCGATTCGATTTCCAATCACAGTGACAGGAATGGGTGATTGGAAGATTCGTGTGGGTCTCTGAGGATATCTATGGTCTAAGTTGGTTTTCTTTTCTTCTGGATTTTGAGGGTTCCTGAGCTTATTCCAACTTTTTTCTGGAAACCGATGCTCATTGACAGCTGTCCAAAAAACGTGACCTTTTCCGAGGAATTCTTCCATTTGACTGAAGAAGGACCCCATTTTTTCTTGATGTTCTTCTTGTGAGTGGAAAAAGTTCTTCTGTGCATCTCGTCCTATGGAGCTTGAAAGAATGTCTATTTTCATCGCAATGACGCTTGACTCAAGAGGTTCAACTTCTAGATCCCTGTTCAATCGTTCTTGAAGGATCGGGAGAAATCCGTGAGTTGAGCCTTGAGGGAGGATGAGCTCAAAAATCCATGATCTGAGCGGACTCTTTACGCGAGAGTGCCTTTCGAGGGTAATAGAGAATTGAACTCGATCGGCTCTGAGGCAATTTCCTCGGAGTCGACTAAAGACTCGATCCAATAGCTCTTTTGCTTGAAAGAGGAGGGGCTCTAGGTGGGAGCAGAATTCTGAGGGAGATAGGTCGCTGTGTTCGCTGAGGATTTCAGGGGGGGTCCAGTGTGGCCAAGAAAACTGAGCTTGTTCTTCCATTTGTTGACGACAGAAAAGACCCAGGCTTCCAAATCGAGAGGGGAGTTGGTGGGTAGGGAGCTTTCTAAAGTCTCCTATTTTTTTCAATCCGATTCTTTCAAGTGCCTCGATCATTTTTCTAATCGATTTTTGTGCAATAGGATCAGATCTCAATGGATCTCCAAAGTCATAAAGGGCATCCAGAGGAAGTTCTTCAAAATCCCTTGGAAGGCATTCCTTTTGTGGGTGGCGAGCGAAAGTCAGGGACTTTGGTAAAGTGTCCGCAATTTCGATTTGAGCTTGATAGTTGAATCTTCTTAAAAGGACCTGGACGCGAGCTAAAAATCTATCTTCAGAGTAGAGGGTTTTACATTTGCCGATTTCGATAAAAAGAGCGTCAGGTTCTCTGAGTGCGATCTGTGGGCTGAATCGAAAACAAGTTTCAGCAAATTCGGCAAGTTTCACTTCATGAGAGAACAAAATGCACGCAACTCTCATCAGGTTCCTAGGGGAGAGAATTTAGATTGGATGAAATCTAAAAATACATTTTGATCAGACGTTAAGGGCATTATCTGACTATAGGCGTATGTTTGGCGTAAGTCGAGTGGGTTTTTTGTTGAATTTCTCTCACCCAGGGCTGTGGGTGCTCGGGTGTGACGGTGCCCCTGGGGTCCTGGCTCCATCGGATCATATATCGAACCCCAAGTGAAGGTTGTAGGATGGGGTGGGGTTCGCTCCCTCCCGTTCCATGGAGGTTGATCCCCGTTCCAGTGTTTTCGTGAAACATCGTGCTATTATAGCCTTCTTGTCCAGCTCCCCCGGCGAGAACCGTTGGTTGAGTCAGATTGGTCTCGGGTGAAAATGAAAGGATAAACAATCGCCGGACTTTGAATTTTAAGTGTCTCAAGCATCGAGATGATCTCCAGTCTACTCAATAAACTAGGCTTTGACTCGAGGAGCGGTTAAATACGATACCTTCTCGTGATTGAAGGAGTTGCAGAAGGCTGTGAATACATTCTTGCGCTCTCTCACTGGCGAGTGCGGGTCTTGCTCCAGGTGCAATTGGAGTAGATTTCCAACAAAGGGTTCTTTTTGGTAAGAGGTTAATTTCGGTAAAGTTTTAGATGCTTTTTCCATGACTTGCCTCCTATTTCTTGCCTACTTGGAGCAGCTGATCTGCCGTTGGAACTTGAAATTGAAGTGCCTTGCGGGTGATGAGACGCTGATGAGGCTAATCATTGAATAGCTCAATCGGAATTCGGTAGTTTTTCTTGGGGCCAATATTGACGCATGGAAATGTGGGATCTGTTTTGATCAGAGTATAAACAGAATATTTGGTGATCTTGTGCTCTTGGAGAGTGCCAATGAATCTTGCCGGTTCGAACGAATTCAAGAGTCTTCAAAAAACGTATATACAATTGAGTATACATCTGATATAATCAAATAACATATGGACGGATGGAGTAATAGAGATTGGGCTGTTAGGCACATTAGGAAGCACCAAGTTAATCCGCAGGAGGCTTGGGAAGTTTTTGAAAATTGTTCGAATCCACTCAAGGCAATAGATCAACTGCGATTTCCACCATTTCGACGGTATTGGACGATTGGACGATTGGGCATACGCTGGAGGGTAAAAGGCTTTTTGTGATTTGGGAACAGCACAGAGAAACCAATAATCTTATAACTGCATTTGAACCCGATGAAGAAAAAGTGAGGCTATATGAAAGAAAAAATAAAAAAGGTAGATAAGGCCTCTGGAGGCTCATTGGGAGAAAGTGGCTTCGTTGTATGAACACCCAAAAACGGCAATGAAGATGCTTGAGCGGAGTCGAGCACTTACTTCAGCAGAGCGCAGAAAATTTCTAGGGAAAGCGAAAACCAAAGCAGTATCGATTCGAATTCCTGAAGATGACCTTATGGCACTAAAAGAAATTGCTCAGCAAAATGACCGCAAGTATCAGCAGCTCATTATTTTGGCGATTGAGCAATATATTGACCATTTTATCCATAAATGAAATCTCCGGAACATTGAAAAATGTGGAACCTGAATCAGGTTCACTTGTGGCGCTTCTACAGCGATTACATTAGCTTATAAGAATTCCAGTTATTTTTTGACCCTTAAGTTTCATATAGGTTTACCTCTGCCACATCCGCCGACCTAAGCTGCCCATAAAGCCGTCTCGAAAACGTCTCTCTATTGGGTGACAAAAGGTGAATAAAATCAGCGGTCAAAATCAGCCTTTTTTACATCTCGAGACTGGCCGTTTTTGGGGCAGACTTGCCAGTAAAGGTAGCTTTGACAGGTACTCCTATTGAGTGTGCTATTCATTATGATCAACGTGGTTGACCTGAGCGATTTTTTGAACAAACAGATTAAGAAG
>JANNCA010000005.1:0-4773 GCA_031386075.1 Oligoflexia bacterium | reverse complement strand
GCCATCGCCTCGTAGCGGCGGGACAGCTTTTGCACGGGAGCGACTATTTCGGTGATGGCGTCTTCGATCCGACTGCTTTGGCACCCCCATAGGCCCTGAATCCACAAAAACACCCGATCCAAGTTAATATTAAACCAAATACTGCCGACTTCACACAGCAATGAAAAACATCGATGGGATCTACCACGGTCAAATACTGGTCCCAGTAGGTTGAAAACTGAAGATCCAAAACCCCACAAGCAATAACGGATGCAGCGACCGAAGCAATCGCCGTGAAAAAAATTGCCAAGAGTGGCATCATCAATATTCCGGCAGAAACCCTAGGAAAAACTAAATACTCAATCGGATTGATAGCCATGACTTCTAGAGCATCAATTTGTTCTGACACTCTCATGCTAGATATTTCTGCAGCCATTGCAGCTCCGGCTCTTCCAGTCACCATAATTGCGGCCATCACTGGAGCCAGTTCCCGAAATAATGCAACTCCCACCGTCCCTCCCAGCATAGCTTCTGCTCCGAACTTATGAAGAGAGAAATAGAGCTGATACCCCAACACAGCTCCCATGAACAAACCCGCCGCCAAAGTAATCCCCAGAGATCCCACCCCGATAAACTCACATTGCCTCAGAAACAAGCCTCGCCGCCTCCAAAAATACCGAGTCGAGCGAAGGGTCTCGAATACAAAAAGCGTAAAATCTCCCATCAGGGAAAGAATTGACTTGGCTAGATCGCTGATCGTCACAATAGGTAAGTTAAGACCATATAGACAATAAAAACAAGATTTACCGATCAGGGAGTTCAAATAGAGGTCAGTTTTGTATCGGGACCTGTTGACTCCGGGAGCAAGAATATCATGTCGCAACTGGTCCCAGAACAAAACCTAAAACCACCTGGAAAGAATTGCCTTTAAATATAGGAGGATGTTCCCGTCTTAGATCGGACTTCGGAGGAATGGGTTCCCTCAATTTTTCTTAGAGATCTGGAAAGGTGCTTTTTCTTCTCTCTGAGTCGAACTTCTTGGGAGATGACCCACAACCGCTCAATAGCAGAAAAATTTGCGCCTACAGCCACTAAACAGAGAGCTGCCACCATAGGATGAGCGACCGCAATGGGTCCGTCTCGATAAACCTCCCACCACGAAATCGTGATAGGCGATAGTGCTGCTCCCAAGGTCAAATAAACAGCACGCTCCGGTCTCCTCATACTTCCCTTAGGCGGATCCACATGAAGAGCCTCTGCCTTGGCAGTCGAATAACTCACCATGAAAGACCCGGTCAAAGCGAGCAAAGCCAATACCTGGAGAATCGGAATCTCGCGGTAATAAATGACGAGACCTCCCAAGAAAAAAAACTCCACATATCGATCAATCGTCGAATCGAGAACCTCTCCCGCATCAGACGATTTGCCCGTGAGCCGAGCTACCATGCCATCGAGAGAATCCATGGCTCCTGAAATTGCAGCAAATGCAGCACCAAAACCAAAATGCCCAAAAGCCAAAGAACTTCCTGCAATCAGGCCAAAAACCAATGAACTCCAGGAAATTTGATTCGCCGTGATTCGAAAGAAAATGAGCAATCGAGCCAAAGGCTGAAAAAACCAGTACCCGACTTCCATAACACTTTTAGAAAGGAGGATACTCCCCCCTTGGCGATCCACTCGATCAAAGTGAGCCTGGCCCTTAAATGTCACACGAACAGCATAAGCTAATAAGACCCATGCGACGATTGCAAAAAGAACCCCGCTATAGATGAGATCAAAATTCATGTGTCATCCTCATTTCACTCTGACTCATTTCACTCTGACTCATTTCAACCTGGCTCATTTCAACCTGGCTCAAAGGCCTTCGGGTCCTTCGTTGACTCCATAATAAGTCAGCCCCAGGTGGTTGATCAATTCTTCGTTAGTAAAGAAGCGCAAAGTATTTTCGAGTTTCAATAATTGGACCGAAAGATCATGCTCTGCACTCAAACCTTCTTTAACCACTGGCGCCTTAAAGTAGAATGATAACCATTCCTGAATTCCTCTTAATTGAGCACGGGATGCCAAATCCATAAAAAGTGCCAAATCTAGGACAATCGGGGCAGCTAAAATTGAGTCGCGGCATAAAAAATTAACTTTAATCTGCATCGGATAACCGAGCCAACCAAAAATATCAATATTATCCCAACCCTCTTTATTATCGCCACGGGGAGGATAATAATTAATCCTTACGACATGATGGATTTCACTATAAAGGTCAGGGTAACGCTCGCCTGATAAAATATCTGTGAGTACACCCGATTTAGATACTTCCTTAGCCTTGAAGGAACCCGGATCGTCGAGGACTTCCCCGTCGCGATTGCCGAGAATATTGGTGCTATACCATCCAGCAACCCCAAGCTGGCGGTTTCGTAATCCGGGAGCAATAACAGTCTTCAGCAAAGTCTGGCCCGTCTTAAAGTCCGAACCACAGATGGGTGTCGCCATTTCCATGGCTAACTCCTGCAAACAAGGCATCTCCACTGAAACATTGGGAGATCCATTGGCATAAGGAACCCGCTCTTGAAGAGCTGCATAAGTATAAATTTGTGAAGGTGAAATGGCAGGATCATTGTTTCTCAGACCTTCTTCAAAAATCTTTAGATTCCGATGGACTTCCGTTGCAGGAGTATAAACTTCCGTAGAAGCACACCAGATCATCACAGCTCGATCACAGCCATTGACCTTCATAAAATTACGGATATCGGCACGAATTTGATCGGCCAAGTCCATTTTATTTTTACCCGTTTTGACGTTGGGTCCATCCAAACGCTTGACAAATTCCCGATCAAATACAGCGGGCATGGGTTTAATTTTAGACAGCGGCTCTTTAAGCGCCTCGATCAAATCTTTTTCCAAAACCTGCGCATGCTTAGCAGACTCATAGGCATTTTCAGGAAAAAGATCCCACCCACCAAAAACAAGCTGATCCAGACCAGCCAAGGGAACGAGTTCATTCACTTTTTTGAAACGATTCTCAGTTCTTTTGCCCAGCCTGACTTGACCAATCTGAGTATAGGATCCAATCGGTTTAGCTAAACCGAGTTTAATAGCTTCCACTCCCGCAAAAAAAGTCGTCGCAACAGCTCCCATACCTGGGGTCAAAACAGCTAACTTTCCTTGAGCAGGGGCAATATTTAAAATATCTTTGGGTCGAATCGTCATGAACGTGAACTCCTTTATTTCTCTTCTGAATCGAATGCAAAGGGTGCCAGTGGAATTTCTTGACACCCGTTTTGAGCAGAGCGATAGGCTGCCGTAATCAGCTGAATGCAGCGATAGGCCTCAACCGCTTCACGCCCTACAAAATTATCTTCAATTACTGCCGTTTTAAATTGATCAAACAATGAGTTAAACCAACTCACGTGACTCGCGTCCATCCAGTGAGAAGCGATGGAACGTCTTTCCACTTGCCACTCTACCGCTCCCTGAGCCACTTCAGGCCCGTCAGTGCGATTCATCACGGCTAACTGCAATTCGTCATCGTCTACGGTGATCGCCCCTCGTTCACCTTGAACTGTATAAATCACTTTTCTTACTCCTGCTGTCCAAGACAAGTAAGCCTGGACCCAACCGAGGGGAAAAGTCAGTACAGCTGAAAATTGATCTTCTGTGTCGTATTGATCGATATCGAGGGTAGACATCTTAGCCGTAACTGCGACAGGATAGCTTCCCATCCACTCAAAAGCCAGATAAAAGGAGTGACTTCCATGATCCATGGCAATTCCACCACCGCCGAACTTTTTTTCGCGGCGCCAATCTGTCTTCCACTCAGGAACCCCTTTTGCGTGGGTGTTTCGATAAGTATTGAGGGTGACTGACTTCACCTGCCCAATTTGCCCACTTGAAATGATCTCTCGTATCGCCTTTACTACCGGGGCATGTTTATAATTGTGACATGGAAAGAGAACTCTTTGAGCACGCTTTGCGTGTTGCAAAAGACTTTCTGCCTCTTCCAATGTCGTCGTAAGAGGTTTCTCACACAGAACATGGAGCCCCTGATCAAAAGCAGCATGGGCAATCTCCGCATGATCACACGGAGGGGTTGCGATATCGACAAAATCTAACTGAGAAGCCTCGGCACTCAATAAAGCACGGTAATCCGAATAAACACGTGCGTGAGGGAGAGCCTCTTGAGCTCGTGCTCGCCTGGCTTCGCAAATATCAGCAACCGCAATGATTTCCACATCTTTTTGGCTTCGTGCTCGTTCTAAATAGGCCGGCATATGTCCATTGCCTGCAATAAAGCCATAGCCAATGACAGCGCCCCGAAATGGCCGAGCCAACCCGGAAAGCCCCGTTCGGCCAAGTGAAGGTGAATTCGATGGATCCATGGGATGGTTTTCGCACATTTGACGCTCTGACTCAAGAGTTCTATTGCTTTTGCGAAAGAGCCTATAGCTCTCAGGTTTCAAAAAATCCATAGTAGGAATCTACTTTTGTAGAGCAAGGTAAAAATAAAATGAAAAGTATCCTCCTGTGCACTCTGATTGTTGTGTCTTTAACCTTCGGAATTGCTTGTGCTCACGGTCAACTAGAAAATAAAGAGACCCCAGAGCTAAGGCTTGTCTTCCATGTCATTAAACATGGGTTAGAAATTGCGGCAATTCCCTCTGTGGGTCACCACTTTAATATCAAAGCCCCCGCGTCTTTGACGATAAAAGAATCCCATCAGGGGGTGGCACCCTTTAAGCTCAGCGAAGATCGACTTTCATTTCGCCTTCTCGTGCCAGACCATGAACTTCACTTCAGTAT
>JANNCA010000412.1:0-2194 GCA_031386075.1 Oligoflexia bacterium | reverse complement strand
TGAGGTCGCAATTTGCGACCTCAAGTTTTAATGAATTCAAATCACCTACACAACGAAGATTGCCTTCGCACAAAGCCTAAGCTATTTGTACTGTCGATGGACTCACCAGAACTGTTGGCAATTGATATCCAAAGATGCATTTATCAATTCAGGGGTCGCAGAGTCGTCCTTGACTCTGACCTAGCTAGATTCTACGAGATCTCTACAAAACGGATGAATGAACAGGTTAAGAGAAATGCGCTCCGATTTCCCGCTGACTTTAGATTTCTTTTAAACCATACTGAGTTCGAGAATTTGAAAAAATATTCCGTATACATCAAGGAGTCAACTTATGGCGGACGCCGTCACCCACCCTATGCCTTCACAGAACATGGTGTAACAATGTTAGCCGGCGTACTCAATAGCCAAAAAGCAATCGAAACAAATCTGGCAATTATTCGTGCATTCTTGTCCCTAGAAGAAAGATCCTCGATTCAACTGGATATTGATAATAGACTCGAACAATTAGAAAAGCAAAACGACCTCATCCTAAATGCTCTTCTCAACTCGAGAATCAACTGTAGCGACTCTAAAGAGAGAGGGATCGAACCACCCTATTTCTCAGGAAAAAAAGAAAAATTGATAGAAATTGCGGAAACTACGGCACACTACTTCAAACTTAGACTGCAAGATTTGCGATCTCAAAATCGCCGACCTCAGATTTCGCTTCCAAGACAAATTGCTATTTTCCTAATTCGAAAACGACTCCAAGCAGGCTACGCTGAAATCGCCGCTTACTTCAAACTCAAAAACCACACGACAGTGATGTATGCCTGTAAAAAAATTGAAACCTCAGAAAAAATTCGAGATCATTTTCAAATTCATGTAGAAAAAATCGAACTCATTCTAAATAAAAACTCAACAAAAACAATAGACTTTTTCAAGGAATCCAAAAAATGACGGGAAAACAAATTATCCGCTAAATTTGTCACCCATAGATCGATAAAACCTTCTAAAATGACGATTATGAATCTTGACGTTCACGTGAAATAAAGCTTGAAATTAAAAATTTACTCACTAAACTTTAGACTATGAAAAAAATCTAATCAAATTTACTATGAGTGCAGGCTGTTCAATTGTTTTGGCTTCAATCGGAGGAATGCTAGGTTGTGGCTCTTCTACAACCTCAACTGCAACTGCAACTGCAACCGCTGCCTACACAGGAACCTATAATATTACTGCAACGAAGTGTGGTACCACTGCTGCGACGGGGGTACTTGCAACCCTGATTACTTCTCCCTCTACTTTTAAAATCACGATTGGTTCGGCGACCTTTGCAAAGATATTCGGAAATGCCACTTGTACTATTACTGGGAGCGGGACAGTGGTTCAAACCGCTGCATCAATCGTCATGACCGGAACAGGGAACTGGGCTTGCACAGGCACGGGTTGTCCTGCACTTGCGACATCAATTATGGGAATAGATGTTTGCACATCAGCGACAACCGTTGGAACCAACCTGAACGGGACCTATACTTATGCACCAACAGGTGGTGTACTTTCCGCAGCAGCAGCCACTTTGACCGCAACTGCCACTGACACAGTATGCTCCCAGTATAGTCAAACCGACTTTATTACTTACACAGGTACAAAACAATAGGTGAAAGCGGTGCCTCTCCACGTCCGCGAAATAGAAGGGCGGGCGCTGTGTGTGGGTCGCAAAGTGTGCATTGAAAATGAAAACTTTGCCAGGGACGAAGGGGCTCTTCTTCCCTGGCAGTACAGACCCACATCTCCAACAGGGATACTCGTGCCTATATTCTAAACACTGAAGACATCAAGTGCCCGTTTTAAACCCAAATCTGAAAATATCTGTAAGACGACATGCCCAGCTTTTAATTACCCAAAATTTTCAGCCCGAATTCAATTCCAATAATAATATATGCTAACCTCTGCATACCCTTCCAAATAACCTTATTTCCTGGCGGAGGGTCCAACGCTCTGCCAATGTATCCTCCTAATTTAGCTATTTTTATTATGTAGTCTGATAATACTGGTTTTGCCTTCGACTTGATTGGCTTTAACTGATCAAGCGTTTTTATTTCGGTAAGGGTTAGGGCAATTTTTGGAGATACCGATTCCGACTCACGGTTGATCATCGTCATCCAGAAAATACGCCAGGCAAGGACACAATTAATTGAAATCACCTTGTAAA
>JANNCA010000379.1:0-6113 GCA_031386075.1 Oligoflexia bacterium | reverse complement strand
GGTGGATTAGACTCTTGCATTACGATTCGAAGCCTCCTGATTCGGGAAGGATTGGGTTGGATTCAGGCGGGAGCTGGGATCGTTGCGGATTCGAATCCTGATCAAGAGTTTGATGAAATATTAAACAAATCTAAGGCAATTCGGAGGGCAGTAAAAATGGCCCTAGAAGAAATGTCTAGGACTGCTGGGATTCTATGAAGGTGCTTTTGATAGATAATTACGACTCTTTTACATTTAACCTTTATCAGGCTTTTGAAGAGTTAGGTGCCCCCTGTCAAGTCGTACGCAACGATCAGGTGAGTGTTTCGGGCATTCGAAAGATGAGACCCGATCGGATTGTAGTTTCTCCCGGACCCGGCCGCCCCGAGAACGCAGGGGTTTCGATGGAGGTGATTCGACTGATGGGTGATTCGATTCCGATCTTAGGTGTGTGTTTGGGACATCAAGCGATTGGTCAAGTTTTTGGAGGTCAGGTGAAAAGGGCAAGAAAGGGAGTTCATGGGAAGACTTCAGAGATTTATCACCAGAATCAGGGGATTTTTAAGGGTCTAAAGAATCCATTTTCGGCAACCCGGTATCATTCCTTGATGATTGATCGGGCCACCCTTCCTCTGTCTCTCTTGGTAACTTCTGAAACTCAGGAAGGGATAGTCATGGGAGTTCAGCATCGGGATTTTCCGATCTATGGAGTTCAATTCCATCCTGAGTCTATTCTGACTTTAGAAGGAAAGGCCTTACTTCAGAATTTTCTCGGAGCCACTTGATGCTGAGAAGTTTACCGAGAGAATTGTTTCAAGAGGTCATGCATGGAAAATCCCTCAACCGTTCTGATGCAAAAGTTGCAATGAAGTGGATGATTTCTCCCCCTGATTTGCCCGAGGAACTTTCGGAGTATTCGATTCAGCTGGCTGCTTTTGTCGGAGCATTGACCGTGCGGGGCGAAACTCTTGACGAACTCCTTGGCTTTGTTTCAGCCATTCGAGAGCAGAGCATTTATTTTAGTTTGGGTTCGTCACTCGAAGGTACCCCTTTAGAATTTATCATAGACACCTGTGGCACAGGAGGAGATGGGGCGGGAACCTTTAATATTTCAACTGCTGCCGCTTTTGTCGTTGCGGCGGCCGGAGTAGGAGTGGTCAAGCATGGAAGTGAATCAGTATCTAGCCCCTGTGGCAGTGCTGATGTGATGACTGCACTCGGCATTCGGCCCCATTCCCGCCATCAAGACATTCGGGCTGCCTTCAAAGAAACGAATTTTGCATTTCTATTGGCATCTAGTTTTCATCCGGCCTTCCGACATTTGAGGCAACTTCGTAGAGTTTTGGGTGTGCGGACGGTTTTCAATCTCTTGGGACCTTTGGTCAATCCAGCTCAAGTCAAGCGTCAGGTCATCGGGGTCTGGGACTCGAAGCGAATTTTGAAGATGGCAGAGACTCTTATGGAAATGGGGAGCGAGGAAGTGATCTTTGTTTCAGGAGAGAACGGGATTGATGAAATCAGTATTTCCGGACCGACCCAAGTCGCTCATTTACGGTTGGGTAAAATCAGAACCTTTTCAATATGTCCTGAAGATTTTGGTTTTTCTCGGGCGCCAATGAAGTCGATTCAAGGAGGTAATTCCCAAAAAAATGCTCAGATTATCTCCGACATTTTTACAGGCATAGAAGAGGGTCCTAAAAAGGATGTCGTACTCCTGAATGCTGGGGCAGGTCTGCAAGTGTCTGGAAAGGTGGATACTTTAGAGGAGGGCGTTAAGCTGGCAAGAAAAATCGTAGAATCGGGAGCAGCCAGTCGGAAGCTGGACCAAATAGCAGATTACGCACGGAGGCGAATTCGACTGGATCGCAAGAAGGTCCCTCTACGCGAGATTCAACATCAGGCAAATCACTCGCGGCTTCCCTTTGATTTTATTCGAGGGTTTACCAGTGATCAGATTCATTTTATTGCGGAAGTGAAACTAGCGAGCCCTTCAGAGGGAGACCTTGCAATCCATTCGAATCCTGAAGAGATTGCAGGAGATTATCTCAGCCACGGCGCCACAGCAATTTCTGTTTTAACTGAGCCAGATTTCTTCAAGGGAAGTCCGGATTACCTTCGTCAAATTCGAGGTTCTCACCCTAAAGCACTGTTACTGATGAAGGATTTTGTCGTCGACGAATATCAAATTTATCGGGCACGTGTTGACGGTGCTGACGCTATTTTATTGATTTTAGCGCTATTGGAATTCAATCAGGCTTCACACTACATCCGGGTGGCCCACTGCCTTGGATTGACAACTCTGATTGAGGTTCATGATGAGAAAGAGATGAAGTTTGCGATCGAGCTGGGAGCAGTCTTGATAGGAATCAATAATCGAAATTTGAAGACCATGAAGGTCTCTTTGGAAACCTCCAAGCGCCTGATAGGGCTGGCTCCTAAAAGTGCGGTTTTGATTAGTGAAAGTGGGCTTGGATCGGCGGATTCGATTCAGAGCCTCTCTTCTCTAGGATATCGGGGGTTCCTCATTGGGACTCATTTTATGAAATCCCCTCGTCCTGGATTCGAACTTTCTCGACTCAAAAGTGAAGTTCAAATGAAGGTAAAACAAAAGGTTCAAGGAAAGTTTCAACAATGAAAACTAAAGTTTGCGGACTGATGAATCTGGATGACGCTCGCTTAGCCGTCGACTTGGGGGCCTGGGCTGTTGGATTTGTATTCTACCCTAAAAGCCCAAGGTATCTGAGTCCGACTCGAGCCTACCGAATTATTTCGCGGCTTCCGTCTTCCGTGAGAACGGTTGGAGTTTTTGTCAATTCGACCCTTGCTGAGGTGAGGCGTGTGAGTAAGCAAAGCGGCATCTGTACAGCCCAATTGCATGGGGACGAGTCTCCCGAAGAGGGTTCTTTAGTGGGGCTTCCTATTTTTAAAGCGTTTCGGCTCAACCGCAAGGCGGAGATCGCTCAAGTCAGTTCTTTTGTCAGCTCCTGTCAGGCGATTGAGGCCGTTGTGGTCGATGCTGCCGTTTCAGATCCTTCGTGTTCTTCCGGCCTTTGGGGCGGAACTGGAAAATTGGCCAACTGGAAATGGGCTCGAGAGGCACGACAAGTGACTAAGGTCATCCTTGCCGGCGGATTGAATGCTCAGAATATACGGCAGGCGATCGAGGCGGTTCAACCTGATGCGGTGGATGTGTCGAGTGGACTTGAGGAATATCCTGGGAAAAAGAGCGGGAAAAAAATGGAAGAATTTTTTCAGGTAGTATCATGAAGTTTGGAAAATTCGGAGGAAGTTTTGTTCCTGAAACTTTAGTTGGCCCTCTGTTTGAGCTGAATCAAGCATTTCAAGACTCCAAGCAAGACCCTCAGTTTCAAGAAGAACTGAACTCTATTCTTAAAAATTTTGTGGGTCGAGCGACACCTCTGACGGAAGCAAAGAGGTTAACTGAAAAACTCGGTGGAGCTCGAATTTATCTGAAGCGTGAGGATTTGGCTCATACTGGAGCACATAAAATTAATAATACAATTGGCCAGATCTTAGTGGCGAAAAAAATGGGTAAAAGGAGAATTGTCGCTGAAACGGGTGCTGGCCAGCATGGTGTGGCTACTGCAACGGCTGCAGCACTTCTAGGAATGGAATGCGTCATCTATATGGGGGCTATAGATGTCCGAAGACAGAGCATGAACGTCCAAAGGATGGAACTTCTGGGTGCCAAAGTGATCCCTGTTGAAAATGGAAGTCGTACATTGAGAGATGCGATTAGTGAAGCGATGCGAGATTGGATTACCGAGATTCGCACTACTTATTATCTTTTGGGATCTGTTCTAGGTCCTCATCCCTATCCTGAAATGGTTCGTGACTTTCAGAAAGTCATCGGGATCGAAGCACGTCAACAGATTTTAGAGACGGAAGGGCGGCTTCCGGATGAACTCGTGGCTTGTGTGGGCGGGGGAAGTAACTCAATCGGACTTTTTTATCCTTTTTTAGATGACAAAAGTGTAGTGATGACTGGAGTCGAAGCGGGGGGGCATGGCATTCCAAGCGGAAGGCATGCTGCTCGATTTGCTACTGGGAGTCCCGGTGTATTCCATGGAACAAAAACTTATCTTCTTCAAGACCAGGATGGTCAAATTCTCAATACCGAAAGTATTTCGGCAGGCTTGGATTATCCGGGAGTAGGACCCGAACACGCAGCATTGAAGGAGAGCGGGCGCACTCAGTACACCCATGCTACTGATGAGGAGGCTTTGAGTGCATTTCGGATATTAGCCAAGGAAGAAGGGATCATTCCAGCTCTCGAAAGTGCGCATGCAATTGCTTATGTCATCAAACGGGCACCTGAGCTTTTACGAAGTCAATTGATCCTGGTTAATCTTTCCGGGAGAGGAGATAAGGATTTAGGATGTCAGTGAGAAAATTATTAAATCAATACCGTGCTGAAAGACGGAAAGCCCTCGTTTCATTCCTGATGGTGGGGGATCCGAATTTAGAAGCGACTGAGCTTTATGCGAGAACTTTGGTGAATTCTGGAACTGACATTCTCGAACTCGGAGTTCCATTTTCAGATCCAATGGCAGACGGACCCTTGATTCAGCGGTCGAGCCAAAGAGCATTGAAGAATCAAGTGAGGATGAAGGATGTGATGGGTTTAGTTGAAAGATTGAGAATTTCTAGAATAACGACCCCGATTGTACTATTTACCTATTTTAACCCTCTATTAGCAATGGGAGTGTCTCCATTTGCTCAGCAATCTGCCAGAAGCGGGGTAGATGCTGTTCTAGTGGTGGATCTTCCCCCAGAAGAGGCGACAGAATATCGACAAATTCTTTCACGCGAAGGAGTCGAGACGGTTTTTCTAGCTTCTCCCACGACGAGCGAGGGCAGACTTCGACTCATCGATGATTGCTCGACTGGGTGTGTTTACTATGTTTCTAGGACGGGAACTACTGGGGTGCAAAATGGAGTGTCCGAGACGCTGAAGTCGGAATTGCAGGCTCTTAAAAAGATCTGCGATCAGCCCGTTATTGTTGGGTTTGGAGTATCGACTCCAGATCACGCCAGAAACGTAGCTTTGCTTGCGGATGGAGTCGTCGTTGGAAGTGCCTTCATTCAGTTAATTGAAAAAAATTTGATTCATTTGAATTTAGGGATTGTTCAAAGTATTTCTGATTTAGCGCTATTTGGAACTCAACTTGCGACAGCAGTTCGAGGCGCTTCTCAAAAGGAGAGTTAGGATGAAATTATCAGATTCGTTGGTGGGAAGAAAAAGTCCAAATCACAAGACAGAAATTAGAGTCGGCGATGTGGTGATTGGGGGGAATTCGTTTGTTGTGATTGCAGGGCCCTGTGCTGTTGAAAGTGAGGAGCAAACGATTCGAATTGCTCATGCGGTCAAGGCAGCGGGAGGCCAAATCTTGAGAGGTGGAGCATTTAAGCCGCGGACTTCTCCCTATAGCTTCCAGGGCTTAGGATTGGAAGGTCTTAAAATACTTAAAAAAGCTCGCGAAGCAACTGGCCTTCCATTGATTACTGAAGCATTAGATATCAAAAGTCTAGAAGTCGTTTACGAGTACACAGACATTATTCAGATTGGGGCCCGCAATATGCAGAATTATGCATTATTGCAAGAAGTAGGGCAGTTGCGAAAACCGGTTTTGTTGAAGCGGGCTATGTCTGGAACTTTAGATGAGTGGCTCATGGCTGCGGAGTATATCCTTGAAAGAGGAAATTCTGAAGTGATCCTTTGCGAGAGGGGAATTCGGTCATTCGATAGTCATACCAGAAATATGTTGGATCTGACGGCAGTGCCCATTTTGAAAAATCTAAGTCATCTCCCTGTGGTCGTAGACCCCAGTCATGGTACGGGACGACGAGAATTGGTGGCGCCGTTATCACGCGCTAGTTTGGTTGTGGGAGCGAGTGGCATTATGGTCGATGTACATGACCGACCCCAAGAAGCCCTCTGTGATGGGCCCCAAGCCCTTCTTCCTCAAGATTTTTCTGATTTAGTCGTTTCACTCCGAGCTTTAGAGCAAGTTGGGGAGCTTCAACGCGAAAAACAGTATGCCTAAAGTTTCTAGTGCTCAAGGAGCTTGGATTGCGGGTGTGATGGGGCATCCGGTTGGGCATTCCCTTTC
>JANNCA010000363.1:0-3639 GCA_031386075.1 Oligoflexia bacterium | reverse complement strand
GGAAACCGCTCTTTGCGGTCATGCCCTCAGATCAACAGAAACTCTATTTCACTAGTCTTTTCGAGAGCTTCCTGACGCATCTCAAAATTGCGGGATATGCTTCTTTGTTTGCCTTAAGCCCCTATTATTTCTACCAGTTGTGGTCCTTTATTGCCCCAGGACTTTATCCTAAGGAGCGTAAGCTCGTCGTACCCTTTGTACTAGCTGCGACCGTTTTTTTTATCGGTGGGGCCAGTTTTGCGTACTTTATTCTTTTCCCTGTGGGCTTTAAGTATTTTGTGACTTACGGCGGTCCGTCTGATGTGCCGCTCCTCACGATGGACTCCTATTATGGGACCTGTCTGAAGCTTTTGCTTCTTTTTGGATTAGCCTTCGAACTGCCTGTGCTCATTTGTTTGTTGGGGTACTTGGGACTCGTGGATGCACCCTTCCTGAGACAGCAGCGACGTACGGCCATTCTGATGATTACGGTTATGGCAGCATTATTTGCGCCGCCCGATGCTGTGTCGATGTTGATTTTAGGGGTCCCGCTCATTTTTCTCTACGAAGCAGCCATTTGGGTGGTACAGGCGATGGGCGTGAGGAGAATTCCGACCGCAGAAGAAGCGAGTGCCCCCGTGAATCCTCTCGAGGGCCGATCTCGGCCTTGAATTTCCAACGGCCCTAAAAAAGGGTGCCTTCGATGGGTCGTATCAGCTCAAAAGTAGATTGCCATACTGGTGAAAGGAGGCTTCGAGTTTTTGCTCAAGGCCTTTTGTCAGTGCAAAGGGATTCAACCCTGCTGTTTTCGAACATGCCTAGAAGAAACACCTTTTAAACTATTGACTAAACTTGAGACAGAAACTTTAGGCGGGTAATTCACTAGGCGGTGAACACGGTCGCCTTCGCCATTAAACTCCTTTAGTTCTGCTTCAAGGTTAGTGCATACATCTCTAAAAACAGTTTCCATGAAATTAAGAACTTCCTTTGTAAATAATTTTTTGCGGTATTTTGATACAAAAACCAAATCAGTATTTAGTAAAAAAACACAGTGGCGGCCATGTCTAATACCAGGGGTTGTACGCTTAATGACTGCGTCAGGACTATTTCTAGGACTTTTAATTTTTTGCATTGACTCGTTCATAAACCAATGTGATCGTGAATGCAAATGATCGAGGCTAAAGCTAAACGAAAAATGGCAAAACGGAAGGAAAAAGATCCGAACAAGGTGACAACAACCTTGAGCTATCGGGTTAAAGGCGCCTTCAGAATTGAATAGATTAGATCGGCTTGTCCGTGTAGTGAATTTTGTATGGAATTACTGCAATGAGACCTCGTACAATGCAGTTAGAAACCATAGCAAATGGCTATTCGCTATTGATTTGAAAAATTTGACCTCTGGCTCAGCCAAAGATTTTGGACTCAACAGTGTGACAGTTCAGGCTATTTGCGAAGAATATGTAATTCGGAGAATCCAATTCAAAAAGAAAAAACTCAGATGGAGAACGTCTAGAATCGCGGCGTTCACTCGGTTGGATTCCGTTCAAATCGAACTCATTTCAGGTAGAAAAAGATAGGGTCTGCTACCTTGGGCACAATTACAGAGTTTGGCTATCCCGTCCGATTGGCGGGCGTGTTCTGTCAGGTTCGTTTTCTCAAGACGCTCAAGGTCAATGGTATGTAAATCTTGCTTGTGAAGTCTCGAAAATCGATCCGAGACATCAAGTTGAAGAAGTAAGTATCAATTTAGGATTTAAGACTTCAGCAGTTCTGAGTGATGGTACAGTCATTGAAAACAAATCAGAATTCAGAAAACTTGAAGAGAAGCTTGCTAAAGCCCAACGAGCACATAAAAAGAAACAAGCTAAAAGGATTCATGCCAGGATCAAAAATAAACGCAGAGATTTTTTGCATAAGGAAACCACAAAAATAGCGAAGAAACATCACTCCGTATTCGTGGGTGATGTCAGCGGAAAATTTGTTCAATCAGGAAATGGAAAAAGTTCAACAGACGCCTCAATCGGAGTCATCCGAGATCTTCTGAAGTATAAGGCCATGAGGCTTTCAGGATATTGCTATGAGGTGTCTGAGAATTCTTCCACGATCACTTGCTCGCACTGTCTTCAAAAGACAGGACCGAGCGGACTCAGTGGTCTTGGAATAAGAGAATGGACTTGTGGCGAATGCCATGCTCATTACGATCGGGACATCAACGCAGCGAAGAATATTCTCCGAGTCGGGCGTGACTCGCTAAGAGCTACGAAAGTAGCTTAAGGGAATCCCCAACCGCGTAAACGGTGAAGCCCTTTAGGGCGGTGAGGACGTCAAATGGACGTGATCGGGTAAATTCAATGTGATTTTGAGCTCGAAACACAGGATTTGAATTCATTAGCTCAAATATTTCTTCGTTGATAAACTCTGAACCAGAGTCGGTATTTACAGCCAATAGGTCAAATGGGAGGCGGGTTTTTAGGTGTACGAATGCAGCTCGAACTTGAAGGACTTTCTTGTTCAGTATGCCGCGATTAGCGGTCCAACCCGGATGGCCCCAGGCGACAGGGAAAGATACCTCAATACCGTTGGGCTGCTCTTCACTGGCATGATATGTGAGCCGATTCAGGATGGCCGCAGTGAGAGAAAAATATATTGTATTTTCATTATGTAAATGATAATTGTCCAAAGCTTTGCTAAATATTTTTTTGATAGGATTTATTTTAAATGAAAACAAATAATTTAACGGCCACCTTCTGTCTCGCGTTAACCTGTCTTGCAACTGGGTGCGGAGAAAAACCATCTTTTATATCTCATAGCAAATCAGAGTCCAGCCCAGATGACCTGATTGAAGCAAGGATCAGCCCAAGTCCAATACCTTTATCTCTCTATCCAAAACAACAGGTTAATGTTGAAATTTTGAGTCCAGTGGTTGTGGTCGAAGCTGGGGCTCATGTACTAAAACCTGGAGGGACTAATTCTGGAAATTCAGAAATTACCCCTAAAAGCATTCGAGCTCCGAACCAAAATTCAGGGCTTTTTAATGGTAACGATAGTGGGTTCATCGATCTCCTTGCAGAAGATCTACTTTTACAAGTCTACGGCTATAGTAACGTCTCTGATGTTCTTACCTTAGCTAAGGTTAACAAACACAACAGAACCTCTATTATCAATCATCTTGGGAAGAGAGAAGAGATTTTTTATTTAAGAAATAAAACAATTAGAGATAAAGAATTTAAAGCTCTATTTTCAGGTATTGGGCTTTTTAGTAAAATAAAAAAGTTAGACCTCTCAGGTTCAAAATTCAACTTTGAAATGTTAGCTTATCTTCCTAAAGATCTTAAATATCTAAGTTTAAATTCTGTTACTAATTCAAATAATAACCGCTTCGGAGATGTTGGAGCGCAAGCCATCGCTCAATCCGAGCACATGAGTAAACTCACTCATCTTGATTTCAGTTTTTTTCCCTGACGAAAAACGCGGCCAGGAAGCCATGGATCGAATGGAAATCCTACTTTGTCTTTGACTGTCTCCACTCCCTTTGCAACGCTCACCCTATTTGCGAACTAGAGGCTGCTGCTGAATTTGAAAAGCAGAGTGGGCTAAGAAGACGTAAGAACTTCTGCAAGATTTTCTTACGAATCAAATACGAGTAAGGTACCTTGATCC
>JANNCA010000324.1:0-15963 GCA_031386075.1 Oligoflexia bacterium | reverse complement strand
AAAAATTATCAATTTTTAGGAGAAATAAAAATTACAATTTATCCTGGAAAAGATAATTTACTTAAAATAGATAAAAAATTAGAATTATGCATAAATAATTTAGGATAAAGTATAAAGTTTAAAGTTTAAAGTATTGTAATTATTGATAAATTATTTAAATTTAAGTTTACAAATTAATTTTAAATATTTCATAGTTATTTCTCCATATTTTTTTTTGTTTTTTTGAGTAAGATTCACTTTGGAGCCCATCACGAATCAGAGCTGCTACAGATTGATTTACACCTCGAGCGAAAGCTTCCTTGAAAGATGCATGAATGAGAGCATTTGACAGTCGCAGTCCTCTAGCTTCTGTAAGTAAAGCGATTGTTTTCATAACAGAATATCCAGAGTCTAAAAAATTAAAGAAGAAGCCCACATCCTTACCCTCAGAATTACAAATAAAAAGTGATAA
This sequence comes from Oligoflexia bacterium, assembly GCA_031386075.1. Classification (GTDB taxonomy): domain Bacteria; phylum Bdellovibrionota; class UBA1018; order UBA1018; family UBA1018; genus CAIYTD01. The sequence goes on along the minus strand of JANNCA010000324.1, from coordinate 15,512 downwards.
ACTTAGGTCTAATGGTTTGTGTTTTAGGGGACTGTACAATTCTCTAAAAAAATTAAACCCGATCGGCACAAAGAAATCATTTTTTTGAAAGGAATTCATGCTGATCTCATAGAGCTTAGGTACTTCTTGTTCAAAAAAAACGGAAGAATTCCAGATTCGGAAACTATAGCCGAGTGATAGTGCATTTTTATAGTCGCTCTCGGTACTCTCGACCATCGACTCAAGCCCATCGAGTCCATCTGAGTGATACCCGTAACCCGATTGAAATCCGATTTCCTGAAACCAGAGCGGATACTCGGGTGGATGAACGGGTTCGAATCCAAAGGTAGGTCCATCAGATTTGACTCTAAAACGGTAAGGGAGCCAGGTATAAAGGTTGATTGGACCCAAGGCGATAGATGCACCCATCGCTTTCAGCCAATCCAATGCTTTAAAAATCAGAGCCTGAGCAGCTGAAAAGTCCACCGCCTCAAAGAATCCCAAAAATCCATATTGAGGATGAGGATTCGATAAATTGGCAGAAATCCGACCCAGAAATTGACCGGATTGCCGATCCTTAAGAATCCAAAACTCCGCATGGAAGGGAAGGTCAGTCTCAGTAAAAAGTTGTTCCGTAGACGCTGTGTTAAGGTCTAGACGATAGGGTTCCTGTCTAAGGACGTCTTGAGTCTTAGTAAATTGAAGTGCGAATTCAGATCGGTCAGGGTTTGAATCCTTTAGTTGAGAGTGAACCAAAAACACCTGATTTGCTGTCATTCTAAGATCCTGACTTCCCCTTTTCCTGCATCGATACGTACTCTTTGACCCGATTTTAGTTTCTTCATTAAGCCGCCAGATATTCCAACAATCGTGGGAAGGCCCAATTCTCGAGCAACCACGGCAGAATGAGATAGTAAACTTCCACGTTCAATCAATAGTCCTGAGCAAGAGGGAAAGAGAGGGACCCAGCCTGGATCTGTTCGGGCGGTGACTAGGATTTCACCTCTGATTCCGCTAGCATCCTGAACCGATTCTACCACACGAACGAAGCCTTCGATAATTCCAGGACAACAAGGGGTTCCGGTAAGGATATTTGGATCTGTAGAAACGGAACCATCATCCTTCAGAAGGTCTGCATCGAATAAGACCTGCGGATAGGCACAAGTGAGTCCTGCCGCACCAGTAGTGATCATACGATCAGGTGGTGCGGGTGTTTGGCGGAACTGTTGATATTCAAGCTTTCGAAAACTTACTAAAGACCCTAGTTGTAGAGAAACGCTCCGGCCTTCTACAAAAGCGATAATTTCTTCGACAGTGAGATAAAAAATGTCTTGAGCTGAAGTGAGAATGCCTAATTTCACCATGGCTGAACCCATTCCCCGGAAAAGGTGACGGGTTACGCCAAAGATTTTTGTTCTGGCAAAGCGCAAATTTTCCCGATTTTTCACGGCTTTTCGAGAGTGCTTTAAAACCCAAAAATAGACCTCTGATTTGAGTCCAAAGATTCTCTTTTGAACTATTGCTTCGGCCTTAGCACGAATTTCTTTCTCTCGGTCCTCCATCGTCTGTATAGAATAGCTTTTCATTTTAACGTAACTGGCCACAACTTGAATAACGAACGTAGGATCATCGTGGAGATCCGACTCCTCTAGTTTGAGCTCGTTAATACACCTAAAACCGAAACGATCTAAGAAACTATCGAAGGCCTGAGAAATTTTGATTGCTGACTCGCCCAATCCAGCAACCTCAAAGGGTTGATTCAGCTGGGTCCAAATTTTTCTTGAGTCACTCGTAATAAACCAATTTCGAAATGACGAAGGGCCTTTGTCAATTTGCTCAGCGATTCTCATCAGCTCTTTTGTAGGTTCGGTACTTTCTAGATCACCTTGCCCACATAAAAGGTCATTTTGTAGTGAGGCTACAAGGTTGCCAGGGGAAACCCATTTTTCTGTGAGGCTTTTTAACAGCCCGAAAAATATCATGCACAGGTAATCGTTAATAATGGGGGCGTGCCACCGGCGAAGGATCTGCTCATCTAGTTTCTGATACACTTTGGCCAAATCAGTTAAGGACATGGAAGAGAAGGGAAGGTTTCTAGATTCTTCATAAATTCTGTTAAAGTGTTCTTGAAATTCTGCAATAATCGTATCAATTCTAATAAATCGATAAAGGGTCATCGCACGGACTGAAAATTTTCTAAGAAAAGAGTATTGGGGTGGGTTTTCTAGCTCTGAAAAAATTTCAGCTACTTCTGGTTTTATTTTCTGCTGGACACCTGTTCTAATGCCCATCATGGTATCCATGAATGCTTTATTATGAGAGGTACCTGGAAGCATTAGAACTAAACGGTACCAGTAAATTAAATTATAGTAGATTCGGCCTCTGATAAGGCCCAGCATATTTCTAAACATCGGTTCGCTAGCCTGAATGGTCTGCCTTGGAACACCGACGATTTCACAGAATTGAATATACACTTGTCGATACGCTGAGCTTGCAAAACTAAAGGTCAGAGGTGAGGTTACTCCACTATAACTTTCAATAATATTTGAATTATCCCATAGAATAGAGGCACTTCCGTTAATTGAGGCGTCAAAAAATGGATCTTTTGGAAGATTTGTAATGGGGCGAGTTTGGAGCAAAAACAGATTCTCCCCTTCAATAGCCCATTCACAGTCCTGAGGACTCTCAAATTTATTTTCTAGTAATAATGTGAGTTCTGATATTTTTTTAATCTGAAGGCTTGTCAATGAAGGTTCGTGAATCTTATGGAGAGGAACCAGTTTTTTAATAAAGCCACCCTGAGGAGATTGAAAGAAGCCATGTGTTTTATTGACTATTTTTGGCTTAAAGTGGAGGGTACTTCGGTTGACCTCAAAATGATCTGCATCTAGTTCACCACTCACCAATCCCTCTCCGAGCCCCCACACGCTACTAATAATCATATGGTCTCGATCTAAAGGCCGAATTGGATTCCTTGAAAAAGCGACTCCTGCTGTATCGGCATTAGCCATCAGTTGGATGACCACACCGATTCGAAGGTCTGTCACTGGAAGTCCTCGGTTGATCCTATAGCTCATTGCCCGTTCCGAGTATCCAGAGGCCCAGCACCGCACGACTGACTCAGAAATTGCTGACATTCCCTTCTGATAGAGAAAGGACGAGAATTGACCGGCAAACGAATGTCCCTCTGAGTCTTCCTCAAGTCCGCTGGATCTAACGGCCACAAAGGATTCCTTGAGCCCTAAACTGGATAGGTTCTCCTCAATTTGACTTTTAAGTAGGTGTGAGAATGGAAAAGCTAAGAAGAGAGTTTCTATCTGTTGGGCAAACTTTGCCAGATTTTTGGAAGGTGTTAGTAGAGAGGCAAGCTGGTGAATTTGGATGAATTCTTGAAGGCCCTCACTCGTAACGCAAAACCAAGGAGGAACAGGCATTCCTTCTTGTGAAAGACGTGCCATGTTTGTGGCCTTGCCACCCCCATTTTTTTTAAATTCTGAAATTGGATCAGATTGTTTTAGAATAAGTTTCATATAAATTTCCTGACGAGGTGTTTAAGGGGAACAGACCAGATATGGAAGGCAAGACAAAGAGTGGCAGAGAATTCAACGACTTTGAATCGATTGGGCCACTTCAAAATAGTCATCATACTGATCCAGGTAAGTAGCTCAACCGGCCAAAGAAATAGATGAGCCTGAAACCGGTAAGCACCCCAGGCTGCAAAAGTAAGAAGTGCAAAGACAAGACTACCTGTATTGGAAGGTCCATAAATTGAAAGATAGGTCTTCAAAATTGGATTTGCTTGAGGATCTAGCTTTCGGCAAACCTCATATCCAAAAAAGGCACCTAAAACCGTCATTGAATACCCGATTGATTTTCCCTCTAAGAAGAACGATGAGGTTTGAACAGCGACTACGAAAAGACAAATAGGAATTAAGATAATTTGATGGGTAAAAGCATAAAATAACGGAAAATCAGAAAGCCATTTTCCTGAGTAAAATTCTTTGTACATGAGCCAAAGGTAAAGCGTAACCACCAGGTAGAACAGACCAGCTAGGAGTGACTGAAAAAGTGAAACGAAGATCGCAAAGACAATCATGAAAAAGAATACAATCAAAATAGTCCTTCGAACCTCGGTGATTTTGAGAATACCACGGGGAAGAGGGCGACTAGGGTGGGCAACTAGATCTTTAGAGTAGTCTTTCAACTCATCCATCAATCTAAGTTCACCAAAAAATACCATGAGTCCAAGAGTAGAAACCACTAGCCCCTGCCAATACCTATCTTCTCGATTGAGATTCAAGTCTAAACTTAACAAGAGTCCAGATAAAGCTAATCCCAGTGAAAGAAAGAGGTAAGTACCGATTGGAAACCGTTCTTTCAAATAGAGGGTCCAACGAGCCATTTGGGTCCTTTCTCTAAAATTTTTTTACGATCTAACCTGGCACGATGGCGATGATCTCGATAAATCTGTATTTCCAAGATGCCATCGAGTTCTGGAAATTCAGCCAATAGATCTTGCTTATGTGGCAAAATTTCTTCACCCAACAGGTATTTATGTGACAAAGAAGTTGAATTAAAGATGAAACTTCGACTCGATTGGAGTTTCTGATAAATCCTTTGTTCCAGAAGAAAATCTTCTGGGGTTTGGTTCGATCTGCCATGATACCACCAGCCGTTTTCACTTTCTAAAATCCGGTCTCCCATAAAATGCCAAAGAATTCCGCTCTCGTCTTTCTTTTTTACGGCTTTATTTTCTTCACTATTTCCTAAATATTCTGGGCATACATGGGGTCCCGCTACCCAGAGTCCCGTGAGTTCAACTTGAGTAGAAATTTCCGGAACATTTTTTCCAAGAAAAAGCGTTTGAAAGAAATTTCTTTCTCTGCTTTCCTTTACTGCCAAACGAGCATCAACCATCGTTACTGGCTCTACCTCGCTCCCTCCATAGATATGTTCCCAGTATGCATCTGGCCACCGGCGAAAACCTTTTTCAAAAATCCAACAGTCGGTTAGAGCCCCGCCGATATGAATGGAACGAAGGGAAGGAAGAAGAGAGTTGTCCAATAATTTTAAAAGGAACCCCGGACCAGATGTGAGGGATTCGGGACGAAATTTCAGGGGAAGTTGATCTAACTCTCTTAGTACCTTTTGCTTCCAGGTTGGGGGAACTACGATAGAACCTCGGCCTGAGGCCAAATTTGAGAGCACAAAATTTGCAAATATGCAGAGGTCTGGACCTTGCAGTTTTTGGCTTCCGAGGTGTTGACTTAGAACCTCATGTTGTTTTACCAGGTAACTCTGGCTCCGAATCACGCCCTTTGGTTTACCCGTAGTTCCTGAAGTGAATGAAATAATTCCAGGAAGGTCTGGATCTACACTTTCAATATTGAGAACAGACTGAAAAGAAGAAACCGAATCCATCTTGGAAGCCAGAATCCAGCGAGGAATCTGGCGAATGGCCTCAACTCGGACTCCCCAAAGCATTCCAATTTTATTGGAAATAAAAGCCATAGGTTTCGCTATTTGAATAGCTTTTTGAATATGATCGATTGGCATCCAAGGTTCTACTAAAATTACTGTGACACCCATGGATAAGAGTCCGATAATAGAAGCATAGAGGCGGGAGCTTAAATTGTCCAAAAGCAGTACAGACATCCCTGGAAGAATTCCAAAGGACCGATAAAATGACTGCGATTTCTTTGACAAATTGTACAATTCCTCGAAAGTAGTGCTTTCCTGATGAGGGATGAAAATCGCCATTTCTTTAGATTTAATCTTAACTTGCTGTATAAAAACGTCAATACAGTTCATTGGTCATCTTTTCTTTGAATATTGCTACATCGTACATTTGAACCTTCTCATTTCGGATTTGTTCGTAGAATTGTGATGTAATCCGGCTGAAGCCAGTCAAATCTGTTTGTTCAGGAATTCTCAGATAGTTTCGGACAATTACCAGTCCCCCTGGAGCTAGCCCTTTGCGAATTTCCTGCATAAATTGTTTTTCAGTAGTACCACTAAAATAAGAGGGCACGTCAGAAAGTGACACAACATCAATAGGGATTGAACTTTTAGCTGCAGCTTCTACTATATTTCCACAAATATAGTTAATTTTAGATTTTTTTAATCCCTTCTTAGCCAGATTAAAAACTACCGGATCACACTCCACCGGGTTTCCTTCTGAAAAAATAATTTTTCCAAAAAATACAATTTGGAGAAAAAAGTTTCTCCGCGCAGGCCCTTGTTCAAAAATTCTTTGAAAAGCTTGATGGTAAAATTTAAAATTAGATTGAGCGATATTTTTCTTAGGAAAATGGCCTCGATAAAGAAGAGAGTTAAACACGGCTGCATTTCCTAAAAGAACTAAAGTTATTCCCCATGAAAATTTTGGAAACTCATTTTTTAAGTAGTTAAAGTGTTCAGTCGCTGTCATATTAGTAAATAATCCGATTCCTCGAAGTCCTGTGAGTCGTCTATTTACGGCGCTCAGTTTAGCCATCGTCCTCTCCCATTTTCCGAGGTAAAGGATACTTTCCCAGTCAACACTTTTAAAAAGTTTCAAAAAAAACAACCGCGAATCTAGAGTTAATTTTATTTTCTTGAAAAAATGTTTCCTTTGTTCAGGCTCGGCAGGAAAGGGAGGATAACCCCAAAAAGACAGAAACTCGCTATGAGATAATGCACGAAGAGACTCAATTCTTAGTTCAGTCAAGTAAAGCTGTTCTTGAGAAATGTCAACGCATGTCACCTGCTTCGGCTGTTTAGCTAAAAGCGGAAGAACGCGTCCTCCGCTTCCTGCGACGTACATCAGATGAGAAATTGAATCTGGAACCAGGCCCAACTCCAAGGTAGTATCTTCATTAGCTGAGGTGTAGTTGAGTTTCTTGAAATAGGTTTGCCTCATAGTACCCACTCTCCTGATGGGGCACAGGTGTACCCAGATTCCATGTTTTGAGACGCTCAAGAGCAAGAGACCGACATCGATCAATTTGTGTGTCAGTCACTAGACCGATTGGCCCCCGTATGGCGGATAGCTTCGCACCATGTTTCACACCCAGGCGATAAATTTCTTTTGTTTTCGAAAGTGAGAGTTGTTTTGAAAGTGAGAAGCTTTCAAATCGACCTTCAAGAGTCAGAAGGACAGTTTCCGCTGTGCAGGCATAGACTGAGGGGTGAGGCAACCCGATATCAATATTTAATTTAGGATTACCTGGTAAATCGACCTCACCACTTTCGATGACTAAAATGTCGGGCCGCCTGAGAGCCTGGTCACGCGTAATATCCAGGGGTCTTGAACAATCACAGATGACAGCACCCGGTTTAATCAAGTCTATGTCTACAACGGGCGTAGCGGTTTGATTTGAGGTCGCGGTGATCACCAAGTCTACATCAGAAATCTCTGAATGAGATTGTGTTGAAACCGTGACATGAATACCTGGAGAGAGCTTCAATATTTCCTCACGAAGCTCTAGAAGTTTGTCGGGACGATTAGCAACTAGAACAACCTCTTGAAACACCATCGAAATGAGGAGTGAAGAAACTCGTCCTATACTTCCCGTTGCCCCAATCACCATAGCTTTTGCTTTAAATCGGTGACCGACTTTCCTGGTGGGGATTAGTCCAAGCTTCTCAACGACTTGTCTCGCAGCCCACAAAGTAGTTGAGGCGGAATAAGAATTTCCGTTTGTGACTGGAATCGAGGCACGCCTAGCTACAGTGGCACCAGCATCACCTGCGACTTTTGTGTAGGCGCCCAATCCAACCATACTGGCTCCCCGAGATTTTGCTAGCTCGACACATTGACCGAGTCTTTTGTAAAGAAACTCTTCATTCATTTCTAGAATCTTCCTGGGGGTTGCTGTCATTCCATAAAAGTCACAATCAACAATTTGTCCAGTTGCCTCACTGACAACACCAGTGAGTTGGCCCATGTAAAAACATGGAAGGTACGAAGCTCCCTTTTCCAGGGCGTTGCGTACAATTCTAGGCGAATCTCTTAGGAATCGAACTGGTGGAACCTTCCAAAGATCGTTTTGAGTAAGAGGATGAATGATAAAGGCACATTTTCTTCGAAAGCCTTTTAATTTTCTAAGGGACTGGGGGGATAGGCTGGTTCTTTCTAGCCATTTTAAAAAATAGTCTTGTAAACTCAATTTTGAGTGTTGAAGTTGTCGAGTTTGATCGATAACAGCCTCCAAAACAGAAAACTGATTGAAAGATGGCATGTCGAGCCTGGTCCGCTTAGGGACGAATTCAATGATTTGATCGACTCCGGCTTTTTCAAGTTTCTGGCGGGTGTCAGCATCCAAAGAGTCGAGAAATATGATTTTTCCGGAGAGATGATCAAAAGAATCCAGTCTAGGTAAAATATTACCAAAACCTACTAAGATATCACTCTGGGACATCCACTTCTTTAATAGTCTTGTGGTGCTTTTGGAACCCTTGCTCGACATGGGTTTGACCAGCTTGAATAAGACAAGACCTACTATGGGTCTCAAAACCTCAAAGAAGATGCTAATTTGGGTGATGCCTCTCAGAAGGAATGGGAGACCATAAATCAATAGAGGGTCAGCTCCTTGTACTTTTGCTCCGGCTTGAGCCATCTCAGGCATGATGGCAGCAACTGTGGCACATTGAAAGAGGACCTTTTTATTGAGAAAAATTTGAGGTTGTTCTAGAAGTATCTTTTTAAGGGTCCATTCTGAGAAAAAACTTCTCAAATCATCAGCCACATAAACTGGAGTTCGAGTCACAGCTCGAATCAAACGCAGGTATCCAGGGTGATGAAGTCGGGTGGGCTCTTGCCATCCTAAATATTTGAAAATCCCTCCCAAAGCAAAACCATCTGCGAAACCGTCATAGTTGCGCATAATGGCTTCGGCTGTCTCAAAATCCCATCCAATTCCATGATGCTGGATCGTGAAAGATATAGAATCAATGAGGATGGTTTCTTCCCTCACGGGAAAATACCTCATTAAATCAATAAATATTATTTTTCTTTCTACATTTGCCACATTCATCCTTCTTCTACGAACCTCACGGGTCGAGACTCAGTCCTTGCTACACAGTTCCTGAAACCATCAAAAAAAACATTTTCATAGGTGTCGAAGTGGGGAACTAATTGACTTCCAAATTCTGCTTGGAACCGTGGATTTTCTAGGGGTATCGGGGTCAGGGAATAGTTAAATATTTCCCTAGGTATTTTAGTTAGATAAGTTTGTGCTTTCAGAATCCACGAAGGAACCTTTGGAATAAACACAGGTTCACAGTGGGGTAAAAAAAATCTGAGAATTTTCCTAGAAAAATATTCCATCTGGATGCTTTCCGATCGAAAAACCCCATAGTATTTCTGTTGATTCGGCAAAAGACGCTCCAAAAATAGGGCTTGATGTAAAATCTCAGCTGCCGAGTCAACCGGAACCAAGGGGAGAATACCTGAGCGAACTAGAGGAATTGGCATCTTATGGATAAGTTGAGAAATATCAGTCTGAGAAAAGTGATTTAGAAATCTCATCATTGCATAGGGGCCATCGAATTTTTCAAAAATACCTTTTTTACGATCTCCAACTAAAATACCAAGGCGAAAAATTCTTGCAGAAAGTCCTGAATCTGAAATGGCTCTTTCACCTAATGCCTTTGAATAAGCATAGGCCTCTTGAATGGGTGGGTGATTGTCGAGTGGGGCTTCGGCAATGGAAGTATTGGAACCAAGACCTACCGCATAAGTAGAAGCAAAAATAATTTGAGGCTTATTAAAAGTTTTAAGCTGCTTAATTTTGTTGATCAGATTTAAGGATGTAAGAACATTTTGTTGATAGTTTTGACTCAGGGGTAGGTTGAATTCATAGAGGCCGGCTAGATGAATAATAAAATCCAAATTCTCAAAATATCCGTCGCAGCCCCAGGGAACTCCTAGATCTGCAGATTGAATTTTAACCTTTAGACATGGGTGAGTTTTTTTATTTCTAGAGATGACATTTATCTGCTCTATTCTTGGGTCTTCTATGAGAAGTTTTAGAACTCGCTTACCGAGAAAACCCGACGCGCCAGTTAAAAGGCATCTCATGCTAGATGTCCTATCTTTTCTTCATCTCTTGAAAATTCCAGAGTTCGATCGGATTTCAAGCTTCGATACACACGAAGCATTTTCGGTAATACTTTAATCACTAGTTTAGAGTTTTCATGGAGTGGCTCTCCATCTCCAAAAATTCGAATCTTTTTATGATCTAAATCGATCAAGGTAAGTTGGTCAGTTGAAAACACAAAAAAACTTTCAGGAATAAATCCTTTCTGAAGTTGAGACATCGCCCTCAGGAGCCCACTACGGCTTGATGTTGTAACAATAAGAACATTAAATCTCTGATCGGTATTATCAAGTAAAGGGGCCACTTTCAGGGTTCCCCCAAGATGATTCTGGTTGCAAATAAAGAGAGCTGGAGTTTTGATCTTTTCGTCAAAACCGGCAGCTTTAATGTGAAGTCGATGAATGTAGTCACGGCTCAAAAGAATAGTTTTGGCACTGAGAAGCGTGTAAATTTGGAAGTGAAGAAACTTGGACAAGTCCCTAAATATCATAGAGTGGCGTCTACGACGGTTAAACTCTTCAGTGAGGATCGATCCAATACCTACTCCGCCAACAGTCGCAAATGGAAATCCGTTCGCTTCAATTAGGTCAATCAGATCATAGTGTCGTCTATCTAAAAGTTCTTGTACCTGATTCCAATCAGCTTTTAATCCTAACTCATTTGACAAGTCATTAGCAGTACCTCCTGGAAAGGGATAAATCGGAATTGAGTTTAATCGTCCTTCTAGGCTGCGAATGACTTGGTTGCAAGTGCCATCGCCCCCGATCACGATAACTGCTTCATATTGATCAGGAGATAAATTTCTACAAATTACTTGGAGTTCAGCTGAAGACTTAGGAAAGAAGTAATCACATTCCCAGCCCCAAAGTATTGAGCGCGCAGTGAATGTATGAGCAACAGCTAGTTCTTGGCCGGAGGACCTATTAGCGAGTATTGCAATTTTTTTCATATCACCCCATGCCTCGCACTCCTCTTTTTTATTATTGGGAGTTCAGTCGGTTGGCGCGAGGGGTTATACAGTGGAATTAGCTAGCGGTCAAAATATTTGGAATTTGTTTTTAGACATGACGCGTCATTGTGTATTAGAAATAAATCCCGTGTTATCGGTTCTACCCGCCGATCAATTCATTTAAATTGCAATTCAAGCATTTGGGCAGAATTTAGAGTTCGTCCGGTTAATTCGTCAAACTGATTGAAATCTTTGATTTTTTCAGAATTTATTGAGTGAATCGAGAGCTTATTAACATCAGGTAAAATAGCGTGATTTTCAGTAAGATCCTTGTCAAAAATCATTGAAGTATAATTTTTAAATGCACTTTTGAGGGCCAAATTATCTAAAATAATATTTTCAATAACTAAAAGGAGCTCCTGAGTTATATCACGTGGAATTCTTGAATTATCTCGACACTCAAAGGACTGAGCAATCCACGGAAGTGATGCCGCGCCCAGAAAGAGTGACCAAGCACAAAAAGTCCTATAACCCCTCTCATCCATAGGAAGGCTTAAGAGGTAGTCGAGTGAGCCCAGGGCATTTCTCTTTAAGCTGGAGAGGAGTACCCGCCTATTGGGAACAAGGTATCGGCCCTCATCTTCGTCCGAACGCTGATCCTTCAAAAGGTTTATTTTCTGTAAAAATAACCCTAAATGCAGTCCATTAGTCCGAAAATTTTCTTGAGGTTTAAATTCTGGCTGATAGATCAAATAAAGTTGGCTCATCAATTCGCCCACTGTCCCGGCAACAAAATAACAGTATCGATTGACATCTGTTAAATCTAAAAGCCTGAGAGGTCCTCCTTGACTTCGATCGGAGTAGAACTTCATTCCACGATACATTTTTTCGGTAGTCACTAGGATCACCTGGCGAACTATTTCTGGAAGCTCATGAAGGTCCTTGAATAGATAAAATGTATCGCGTAGCAAAATTTTCTCGCCCTCTGGAAGTAGACTTGGAAATCCCTGCGCCCAATTCAAGGCATTTTGGGTCGAAGGAGGATTTGACAGAAATAAATAAAAAGTCTGGTACTGATCATCTTTGAGAGGAGAATTTTGCCATGGGGAATCCTCGATCGTGTCAAGCACCCGGCAGAGCAGGTAAGACAAGGAGGTCCACTCCCGAAACGGCGAAGTAAGTTTCTGAATGCAAAAAGCAAAGCTACGGCTGACTCGATCTAGATGGTCTTGGTAAAATTCAATTTTTTGCATTAACTCTGAGTCTCCACTGAATTCAAAATGCCTTAAGTTCATGAGAGGGAAGTTTATGTGCTTGAACCAGACTCATTCCCGGAGTGTATTTTATCCATGTATGAATTTTTTGGGCTGCCCAATAATAATGCGTTCGAGAAGGGGAACCTTTCATAATAAGTCCAGGAGAATAGAACTTCCAGGGATCAGGTTCCAGGCTAGAAAGACAATTCGTGAGGGCTTGGTCAATTTTACTATAATGATCAAGGCACCATTTCATCTCCTCGGGTTCATAATAATGATGGTCTTGGAGCGCAATCTCCGGAAAAATGGCCTGAGAGGTTAAGGTTGCGAGTCCTTCGCTGATTAAATGTTCTCGGCCCGTGGTCGCTGCCAGGTATTCATCTCGAGTGATCTGGGTCAGAGGCCTTCCTGTGAATTGCCAAACTTGGGGTGAGTGATCGCGAAAAACATGGGACAATTCATGAGCAGTCAATGCTTTCAAATAAGCTAACGAAGCATTCGGAAAATCAACTCCCAACAAGACTTTGTGAGATCCCCTATCAAAACGAGCAAAACCATCCAATTCACCCATGCTAGGAATGAGAATGAGCTCTCCTAAAAGGGTAGCACCAAAAAATTCTTCGATTTTTTTAACAAGTTCATGCACCCCGTTCAGGTAACACAGAGCTGTTTCTTGCATCATCTCAGAGGCGATGTTCTCTTGCCAGTCTAAGATTTCCTCAGACGTATATTCCAAGGTCTCAATCAGGGGGTGATCTTTTGTAAAGATGGACGAGGTGATAAACATTGAGTAGGCATCTATAATCAACATGGCCAAGAAATCGTAGCAGAGATATGGATTTAAATAAATTTAATCTGTGTCTGGGAATTCAGGAGGTATACTTTGTGGTAAAACCTGAGGGGATGATTCGGGATCTATTTCTCGGTTGGGTTGCTTAGGCTCGACTTCTGGGTTGGTTCGCTGTGGAAAGACCTCAGGCGACTTAAGGGGCACCTGCTCTGGAAGTGACGGGTTTGGATTGATTTCTGGCCTTGCTGGAATTATAGGCGACTGCTGACTCAATTTCACACCTTTGAGTTCGGGTTTTGGCTTCATTACCTTAGTATTTGACTTCAATTTTGAACGATACATAGGGCAAGATCCTGCAAAAGAAGGGCCTTTGAAATTTTACAGAGGGAAATCAGGTAATTCAAAATGAGTATTAAGGTCATATTCGGTAGAATTTGGTTGGCTTCCCTTTTTTTAGCCCTTTTATTTTTTTCAGTAATTGTATTTTATCAAACCAGGCGAGTAAAAGATTTCCCTTTGGGTTGTGATTCGTTTGGTTACCTATCCATGGCTAGAAGTATCAGAGACACCAGATCTCGGTTAGGTTCAGTTTCTTGGCCGACATTTAGAATTCAAGATCCGCAGGTACAGACTTTAATCGATTTTTTTAAAAAGAGTCATTTGCCTTCTACAAGCTGGGATGAGGTAGTGGCTCCCCACAGTTATCATTATTTCCCAGGGACAGATCAGGTATCGCCCCAATATCCTCCTGGAACAGGACTGATTCTTTCACTCTTCGAAGAAGGTAGCGCCGTGGCCGGATTGAATCAGCTCACGTGCATTGGACTTGTCATACTTTTAATTATTGTTCTTCAGATTTGTAACTTAAATGAAGCATGGTTAACAGGAGGTTTTTTTTCCTTGTCGTTTTATTGGATGATGGAAATCCTCATGCAGATTAATACTGATAGCTTCTCGATCAATGCACTTCTTTTGCCGCTTTCAAGTTCAATTGTCATTGGATGTCTTTTTACTAGATCCAATTTTTCGCTCTTATTTTCTGGAGCACTCTTTGGAATTTCAATTTTAATTCGAATTCAGGTTATTTTACTCTACCCAGCAATGATTTTACTTCATTATTTTAAAAGAGATAACGATTCATTTTTTAGCCGAATCAGTCTTTATTTTCAATTTGGATTTATAATGTCTGGAGTAATACCTTTATTTTTTCATCAATACTCGACGAGTGGAGCGTGGTATTTATCTACTTACTCACAAAACGATAGTGCACATCCAAACTTTTCAGTGCTAGCAAACAATTTTAACTACTATCTAGGGAAAGGTTTGGGTTCATGCCACAATTGGCTGACTTTTAATTTAGCGCTGGGTCTACTAGGAATCTTTTTCTATAGTAAAAGATTTAGAATTTATTCCCTATCCCAACGATCTCATCGTCATAAAAACGAAGGCTGCAGTATTTCTAAGATTACAATGATCGGAGTTCTTGCTTGGGTCATCCCAACGCTTTACTTTTTAACCCATTCTGTAAAAACATCTTATTACATGGTCCCAGTTCTTCTGTCGACTGCGCTTTTTCTGTCTTTCTTAGCACTTGAAATAGAAAAAAATTCAAAATTAAGTCATTATAGATGTCGCTCTCGATTAGGTTTTGGTGGCTTCTTTATTCTTGCCCTATTGCCAGGGTACCTCACTATGGATCATGTTTGGCGAATGAAAAATAATTGGCCAGACCACAACGAAAATCAAACTCAGAATCAATTTATTGTTCCAAGCGAATTATTAAGTGATAGAGCTTGGGTTTGGTCTGATATGACTAGTGGAACCATAGGGTACTATTCGAATAAGACTTCTTTTAAATTACCTTTTTCTACTCGTGAAATGAGAAAACAGATCTTTAAGTTTGTTACAGATAGAAATGAGCTGCAATATATTGTAGACGACTCAGAAAGTATGAAGGCTATACTCAATGAAGTTAGGGCGCTTGGGGGCGTTACTCATGATCGTGGAAAAATAGGTCAATATCATTACTATCAATTGAATTTTAAAATGATTAGAGCTACAAATTAACGATTATTTTAATTTAATTCTCACTAAAAAATGAACTCATCATTTTTTTATAATGCCAAGTTCACTAGATCTAAAATGGGCGTTCAATTCTCAATTATCAGTTCTATACTTGTTTAGTTAGATTTTACAAGACCCTAAAATCCAATTTTAGACGGTCTAGTTGGTCTTTTGGTAGGCCTATTTTTTATGAATTGACTATCGATTTATTTACTTAATTCGTTCATAATTTACCTATGAGGTCAACCCAGGTTCGTAGATTTAATTGGAAGTCTAAGATTTTCCACTTCTGGATATACATTATTTTAACTTCAACTCTAGTCAACGGCTTGCGGATTGAGAAGGGTTGGGCGCCAACCAGCATCTCCAAAAATAGGTGGAATGCTGGTTGG
>JANNCA010000322.1:0-1872 GCA_031386075.1 Oligoflexia bacterium | reverse complement strand
CGGCCCATTGGTTGTTCTCCTATTTTTTTGACTATTTAATTCTTATCGTTATTGTGCTCTTTCAGGATGATTTAAGACGAGCTCTGACTCATGTGGGTAAGAACCCATTTTTTTCTGGTGCCTCTGCCGAAGAGGAACGAGAAATGATCGACGATATATCTCGTGCTGCTGCTCGTTTAGCTAAAGAGCGCATTGGAGCCTTAATTGTCATTGAAAGAGAAACGGGCTTGAAGAATTTTATAGACACGGGCTCCCAGCTCGAGTCTAGGGTGAACTCAGAACTTCTTTACGCCATCTTCGTTCCCAGCTCTCCGATTCACGATGGAGCAGTGATTATTACAGGTGGCAAGATCGCTGCAGCAGGATGTTTCCTGCCACTTTCAAAGGATCCTAATATTGATAAGCGGTATGGAACTCGGCATCGAGCTGCCCTGGGTTTGACTGAGGATACGGACGCTATCGTTGTTCTTGTTTCTGAGGAGGCGGGGGAGGCTCATCTTGTGAAGAACGGAAAGATTACTACGAATTTGAACGAGCAAGAACTCAGGCAAAGTCTTTCAGCTCTCTTAGAAATTTCTGGTGGGCAAGCCAATATTCCAAAAAGAGTGAGGGGCTGGCTTTTGGCGTCACAAAAGAGGCACTCGAATGAGGACTAAAGGGACCTGGAACGACCGTCTTTGGGGCATGGTCTTTACTCACTTTGGAACTAAGTTGATCTCAGTAGTCATGGCAATTGTTCTATGGGGTATAGTTTTGGGTTCTCGTAATGTAGAAGTGATCAAGGAGATCCCACTAGAAGTAATCACCCCTGCAGATATTGTTTCAGCAAATGAAATTCCAGATCGAATTTCATTTCGCCTGTCAGGGCCCAAGGCTTTTTTAAGGAGTATTTTGGATCGGAAAGAGGAGCCCATTCGGGTTAATCTTTCAGGAGCGAAACCCGCCTTGGTGACCTACCGATTTTTTTCCGACAACATTCGTGTTCCTATCGGGGTTAAGGTCCTTTCGATCAATCCGACGGCAATTCTGATCAAGTTAGAATACTTAAAAAGGCGTGATGTACCGGTTCGCCTGGAGTTGAAGGGTTCCCCTCCAGACGGCTATCGCCTTGTTAAAACTGAAATTAAGCCTGAGATAGTTCGAATTAAAGGCGCTGAAAGCCGAGTGGATGGAATTACTGAGGTGTCGACGACTCCAATTGATATTTCAAACCTGAAGAAGACCTTAGATCGAGAGGTTTCATTGGATCTCACTCGCTTCAATGTCCAGCTAGATAGTGAAATGCCTCGAGCTTGGATCGAGCTAGAGCCATTATCAGCGAATTTTAGAATAAAGAATGTTGATATTCATGTTCTTTCTGCCTATAAAGCCCGTGTTGAAGAGAAAAGTGTTACTGTTTTGGTTCGAGCGACACCCCAAGACTTACAAACTTTGGATCGAAGTCATGTTTTTGGTATGATTGATCTGAGTGATCGACCTAAAGGTAAATATAGCGAACCAGTAAAAGTAACCTTGCCAAAAAACATCGGTTTGGTCAAAGTGATACCAGATCATGTCAACGTTGTTCTTTACTAGGAGTATCTCAAATGAGTCAAAAGTTGTTTGGGACTGATGGGATTCGCGGAGTTGCCAACGAATTTCCGATGACAGGGGAAGTTGCAATGGCTGTGGGCAGGGCCGTAGCTCACGTACTCAGAACTAATCCTAAGACTTTGGTGAGACATTCAGTGCCTGTAGGGCTGAGATCACTGGAGTCAAATAAGCCCGTACGTCGAGCTAAGATCGTCGTTGGTAAGGATACTCGGTTGTCTGGGTATATGATTGAGCAGGCTTTGGCGTCTGGAATCTGCTCGATGGGTGCAGATGTGATCC